>NZ_JAVFXA010000057.1:0-1111 GCF_040981195.1 Kocuria oxytropis
TGCGGGGCATGAGGTTCTTGCCACGGGTGCGTCGGTGAGATGAGGAACGGGCTCCTCGCCCAGGATGGAAGTTCCTACACCGTCCGTCCGCAGCAAGAGAGCCCGTTCATGACCCACATTAACGCACCCCTGACCCCCACTGGCCGGCTGCACATGGTGCTGCGCCACCTCCACGACGGGGTTCCGAAGGCCCATGTCGCTGCCGAGTTCCGGGTCTCCAGGCCCACGGTGACCACCTGGGTGGCCCGCTACCTCGCTGACGGTGAAGCCGGGCTGATCGACCGCTCCTGCGCCCCGCACACCAGCCGCACCCGCACCTCGGCAGTGGTCGTGGATCTCATCGAGTCCCTACGACGGGAACGGAAGTGGTCCGCCCGGCGCATCCACCGCCACCTGCTGGATCTGGGGCACGAGCTGCATCTGCGCACCGTGGGCCGGTGGCTGGCCAGGCTGGGCATTTCGCGGCTGCGCAACCTCACCCCGGCCGGGGACGATCTCAGGCGCCCGCCCCGGCGGATCCGTGCGGCCTGGCCCGGGCACATGGTGCATCTGGATGTGAAGAAGGTCGGGCGGATTCCCGACGGCGGCGGCTGGCGGGCCCACGGCCGCGGGTCCACCGCGGCGAAGGCGGCCAAGCGCGGGCCCGGGGCGAAGGTGGGCTACACCTATCTGCACTCGGCCGTGGATGGCTTCTCGAGACTGGCCTACACCGAGGCCCTCGCCGACGAGCGGGCCACCACCACGATGGGGTTCTTCTGCCGAGCCCGGGCGTTCTTCGCCGCCCACGGCATCACCCGGCTGCACCGGATCGTGACGGACAACGGCGCCAACTACAAGGCCCGGGACTTCACCCGCTGCGTGGAGGCCCTCGCCGGCCGGCACCAGCGCATCCGCCCCTACACACCGCGGCACAACGGGAAGGTCGAGCGGTACAACCGGCTGCTGGCCGACGAGGTGCTCTACGCCCGCCCCTACGCCAGCGAGCAGGCCCGCCGGGACGCGATCGGGGTGTGGGTGAACCACTTCAATTACCATCGGCCCCATACCGCCTGTGGTGATCAGCCCCCGGCCTCACGCGTCCCGGCCCGTGCCAATAACGTCATGCCCTCTT
>NZ_JAVFXA010000058.1:0-1005 GCF_040981195.1 Kocuria oxytropis
GAGCGCTTGATGAACTCATCACGCGGTTCAGCGGCGATGCGACGAACGGTGCGGGTGGAACAGCCCAGGGCTTCTGCTCCCTCCTTGGCGGTGACAGTGCGCCGTGCGGGTGTCTCGGCAGTCATCGGAAGAGCTCCTTGGATGCGTGGGTGCGGTCGATGCGGCGTTTGTCAGCAGCGCGTTGAGCGCGGCGCTGTTGGTGCTCCGGAGCGGTCCAGGCTTCGCGTCGTTGGTTGGTGAGTTCTGGGGTGATGTTGCGCCAGGTCCAGCGGGCGATGGAACGGGCCAGGTGCAGCACTTCCACCTCGCCCAGCGGGCCGCGGGTGAACTCCTCGGCGATGGCGGTGAGGTTCTTGTTCACGGCGAAGGCGTGAACGGTCTGCTCCCACTCGCTGGCATCGTCGTAGCGCAACCGAGCGCGGTAGGCCCATTGGCGAGTGAGGTGGAACAGGGCGACGTTGCGGCCCACGGAGGACGCTGTGAGGGCTTTTCCGGTCCTGGAAGGCCCTGGGAGGGCTCCGACGTCTCCGAGGGCCTGTGCGAGCTCCTGGAGGCCGTAGAGGGCGGTTTCCTCGCCCCACAGCGGCATGTGCTGGCGGTGGACGGGGTTCTTGGTCACCCGGCCCGCGTAGCCGACGTCTCCGCCCAGGACGTCGACGAGGCCTTGCTCGATGCGGGCCAGGAGGTTGATCGGCTTCCGGCGGGCGGAGTCGGTGAGGCACACCGGAGCGGCCAGGGCGTAGGCGATGTGCCCGGAGCGGGTGTGCGGGTTCAGCGTCACCCAGGAGGGCTGAGGCAGCCCGACCAGATCGGCCACCTGGTCGGCCTCGGAGCCGTCGTGGTCGGTGACCACGATCGACTGCAGGCACAGCGGGTTGGTCTCGATGTAGGGCAGCTGCAGGGCGTGCTCCCGGGACAGTCGCCGGTAGGCGCCGTCCTTGCGCTCAGCGGCCAGTGGCGCCTGCGGTAGCCAGTGGTCGGCGAACACGTTCTGGAAGCTCATGA
>NZ_JAVFXA010000059.1:0-982 GCF_040981195.1 Kocuria oxytropis
GGCTCCTATCCGCTCATGGCCCTGCTGCGCGGCGAGCTGCTGACCGGCCCCGGCCACGTGTCGCTGCAGGACGCGCTGGCCTACCAGTTCGTCGACCGCTCCGGGTCCGGGTCCGTGTGGGACCCCAGCTCCGAGCGCGCCGAGCTCATGCGGGACTGGCTGTTCTACGACCAGTACCTCATCGGTCTCGGCCTCGCCGCCGCCCTGTACTGCCTGCTGCACCGCCGGACGGCGTGGTTGCCCGTGGCGCTCGGCACCGCCGCGGTGCCCGTGGTGGTCGGCCAGGGCTATCTGCCGGCCATGTACATCATCGGCGTCCTGCCCTTCCTGGTCCTGGCCCTCGCCGTGGGGCTCGACGCCCTCTGGGTGGCGCTGCGCGGCTACGTGCCGTCGCTGCCGGCCGGGGAGCGCCGGTGGGCGTGGGGCTACGCGGCGGGCTGCGCGGCGCTCGTGACGCTGCTGTTCGCCGGGCAGTGGGTGGACCACGGCCGGACCGTGCTCGCCGGGGAGAACAACAAGGAGTGGACGGCGGCGCTCGAGTGGGCCCAGGACAACCTGCCGGCGGAGGACACCGTCCTGGTGCCCTACGTCCTGTGGCAGGACCTCGAGTCCGCCGGCCGGAACGACCACTGGGCCGTGGTGCCCATCGAGAAGGTCGACCTGGATCCGGAGTTCCTCCACGAGCACCCGGAGGGCGCCGACGCGATCGACTGGATCGTCACCGGGCCCAGCACCGACGACGACTACTTCGAGGACCTGGGCCTGACCATGGCCCGGGAGACGCTGGAGAGCGCCGAGCCGGTGCAGACCTTCGGGGACTGGACCATCCACCGCGTCCAGCGCCCGTAGCACCGCAGCAGCAGCCGTGCCACACGAGCCCGGGCCACGCCCGGGCCAGAGGGGAAAGAACACCATGGAACTGACCGTCATCGTGCCCACGTTCAACGAGGCGCCCAACGTCGCCGAGCTGGTCCGCAGGACC
>NZ_JAVFXA010000060.1:0-976 GCF_040981195.1 Kocuria oxytropis
GGCTCCTATCCGCTCATGGCCCTGCTGCGCGGCGAGCTGCTGACCGGCCCCGGCCACGTGTCGCTGCAGGAAGCGCTGGCCTACCAGTTCCTCGACCGCTCCGGATCCGGATCCGTGTGGGAGGCGGGCTCCGACCGCGCCGAGCTCGCGCAAGGCTGGCTGTTCTACGACAGCCCGCTTCTCGTGGCCGGCCTGGTGGCCGCCCTGCTGTGCCTGCTGTGGCGCCGGACCATCTGGATCCCGGTGGCCGTCGTGTCCTTCGCCGTTCCCGTGGTGGCCGGCGAGGGCTATCTGCCTGCCATGTACATCATCGCGATCCTGCCCTTCCTCGCCCTGGCCATCGGTTGCGGCGTCGAGGCGGTGGCCGACCGGCTCGCCCGCCTCGGCTCCGCCCGGACGACGCAAGGACACGGGAGGCTGCGCCGGGGCACCGCCGCAGCGCTCGCCCTGGTCCTGCTGGTCGTGGCGGCGCCGCACTGGTGGCGCCAGGACAGCACCCTGCTGACGCAGCGCAGCAACGAGGACTGGTACTCCACGCTCGCCTGGGTCCAGGAGAACGTGCCCCGTGAGGACACGGTCGTGGTGCCGTACTCGATGTGGCAGGACCTGCGGGCCAGCGGATGGCGGGATCCGTGGCAGGTCGTGGTGACGGAGAAGGTCGACCTGGACCCGAAGTTTCTGGAAGTGCATCCGGACGGTGCAGCCGCCGTCGAGTGGCTCGTGGTGGGACCCTACGTGCCGTCCAACATCGAGGAGCTCGGTCTCACCATGGTGGGCGAGGCGCTCGAGCACTCCGTGCCCGCCGAGACCTTCGGCAGCTGGAGCGTGCACCGCGTGCAGGCCCGGTAGCGCCGGACCGCAACGGGGCATCGAGATTCGAGCAATGCCAGCAGAACAGGGAGAAGCCATGGAACTGACCGTCATCGTGCCCACGTTCAACGAGGCGCCCAACGTCGCCGAGCTGGTCCGCAGGACC
>NZ_JAVFXA010000006.1:0-222060 GCF_040981195.1 Kocuria oxytropis
ACCCATCAACCGAAAATAAAAAATCGGTATCAACAAACATGGCACACTATTGAGTTCTCAAACAACAGACCAGCAACCAGGCACCAACACCCGGAAACCGTGTCGAAAATTTTTTGTCCGCCCCGGCCGGAACGTTCCGTTCCCCGCCTCAGGCAGCTCGATCATCCTACGCAGTCCGTTCTCGGCGTGTCAACTTGCGCTGACCCGGGTCCGGACCGACCGGGACGGTCGATCCCGCATGAACTAGGCAGGACCCGGAGGACCTGCTGCTCTTTGCGGTGGTGTCGTCCGCCGGCCTCTCGGCCCTGCCTGACGACTCGATGAACATTACACCCCCGCCCAGGGGCCTGCAAGCTCGGCTCCCGGACGGGGGTGAGGGGTGCTCGGTCGCGCGGACCGCGCCGGGGTCAGGCCTCCACAGTGACGGCGGCGAGGTGCTTCTTGCCGCGCCGCAGCAGCGCCCACCGCCCGTGCAGCAGCTGGTCGGGTCCGAGCTCGGCGTCCTCGCCGACGACCTTCTCGTTGTTGACGTAGGCCCCGCCCTCCTTGAGGGTCCGGCGCGCGGCGGACTTCGACTCCGACAGCCCGGTGGCTACGAGCAGGTCGGCGACCTGCAGCGATCCGGATCCCACGCTCGCGCCCGGCAGCTCGCGGGCCACCGAGCCGAGGGTCTCGGCGTCGAGTTCCGCGAGCTCGCCGCGGCCGAAGACCGCGGCCGAGGCCGCGATCGCCTTCTCGGTCGCCTCGACCCCGTGCACCAGGGTGTTGACCTCCCAGGCCAGGACCTTCTGGGCCTCCCGCTTGTAGGGCTCCTCCGCCACCGCGCGGGCCAGCTCCTCGATCTCCTCGCGGGTCCGGAAGGTGAAGACCTTCAGCCGGTCGACCACGTCGGCGTCGGCAGTGTTGAGCCAGAACTGGTAGAAGGCGTACGGCGAGGTCAGCTCCGGGTCCAGCCACACGGCGTTGCCCTCGGACTTGCCGAACTTCGTGCCGTCCGAGTTCGTGATCAGCGGGGTGCCGACGGCGTGCACGGACCTGCCCTCCACCTTGCGGATCAGCTCGGTCCCGGAGGTCAGGTTCCCCCACTGGTCGGAGCCACCGGTCTGCAGGGTGCACCCGTGCTCGCGGTAGAGGTTCAGGTAGTCCAGCCCCTGCAGGATCTGGTAGCTGAACTCGGTGTAGGAGATGCCCTCCTCCGAGTGCAGCCGCTTGGCCACGATGTCCTTCTTGATCATCGTGCCGACCCGGAAGTGCTTGCCGATGTCGCGCAGGAAGTCGATGGCGGAGAGCGGGGAGGTCCAGTCCAGGTTGTTGACCATCACGGCCCGGTTCTCGCCCTCGAAGGACAGGAACCGCTCGACCTGGGCCCGCAGCAGCTCCACCCACTGCCCGACGGTCTCCTTCGAGTTCAGGATCCGCTCGGAGGTCTGCCGGGGATCGCCGATCAGTCCGGTGGAACCGCCCACGAGGCCGATGGGGTGGTGGCCGGCCAGCTGGAGCCGGCGCATGAGCAGCAGCTGCACCAGGTGACCGAGGTGCAGGGACGCCGCGGTGGGGTCGAACCCGCAGTAATAGGTGACCGTCTCCTCCGACAGCGCCCGCTCGAGGGCCGCCTCGTCGGTCGACACGTGCACGAGCCCGCGCCACTGCAGCTCCTGCCAGACGTTGGCGAAGGACGGATCGTTGTGCTGGGAGTCCAGGTCTATAGCGTTCGACACGGCTTCCAAGGTACCAGGACGCGGAGACGGATCCGCCTCCGCGGCCCCCGGGGCTCCCGGGGGCCGCGGGCTCAGAACCGGTCGAGGCCGGCGGGGAGCCGGCGGGCGGCGACGACCCGCAGCCGCTGGGTGGGGCGGGTCATGGCGACGTAGAGGTTGCCGACGCCGCCGCCGACCTCCTCGACGAGGGCCTGGGGCTCGAGGACCACGACCGAGTCGAACTCGAGTCCCTTGGCGTCCCACGCGGAGAGCACCACGACCTGCCGGTCCAGCCGGCGGACCCCGGCGCCCACGAGGCCGGGCAGGGCCCCGGCCAGCGCGGTGCCGATCTCCTGCACCCGGTCCTCGGGCACGATCACGGCCACGAGCCCGCCGTTGACGACCTCGAGCTCGGCGCGCACCTGGTCGAGGACGGCCTCGGCCGCGTCCGCCGGGTCGACGCGCTGCACGATGGGCGCCTCCCCCTCGCGGACGGCCCGCGGGGCGGAGAGCTCCAGGCCGGCGGCCCGGGCGACGTCGACGGCGGCCTCCGCGATGGCCGCCGGGGTGCGGTAGTTGACCGTGAGCTCGTCGAGGACGAACCGCTCCCCCACGAAGGGCTCGAGCGCGTCCTGCCAGCTGCGGGCGGCGGTGGCGGAGCCGGCCTGGGCGATGTCGCCGACCACGGTGAACGACTTCATGGGGCACCGGCGCATGAGCACGCGCCACTGCATGGGCGAGAGCTCCTGGGCCTCGTCGACCACGACGTGCCCGTAGGCCCACGTGCGGTCCGCGGTCGCGGCCTCGGCCGCGGTCATCCGGTGCTGGGTCACCGCGTTGAAGTCCGTGAGCTGGGCGGCGGTCACGATGCCGTCCGCGCCGACGTCCTCGAGGCTCTGGTGCATGTTCTGCAGCGCGTGCTCGGCGTTGTCGGTGGCCTTGCGGTGCTCCCGGTCCGCCTCGGCCCGCCGGCGCACCCCCGCCTGGTCGAGGTCGCCCAGCAGCTCGGCCGCCTCGTCCAGCAGCGGGACGTCCGCCACGGTGAAGGGGGCGTCGGCCGGGCGCAGCAGGGCCTCGATCTGCGCGGCGTCCAGGTGCGGGGCGGCGGACTCGAGGTAGTGGCGCTTGCTGAACAGCTGGCCGACGAGCGTCTGCGGCGTCATGGGCATCCACGCGAGGTTGAGCGCGATCCGCACGTCCCGGGCCTGGCGGATGTCCTCCGCCAGGTAGGACCGGTCCATGACGTTGCCGCTCGTCGTGTTGAGGTGCTCGCCGAGCTGCTCGGTGAGCTCGCGCAGCACGATCTTCACGAAGGTGTTGCGCGCCTCGTTGTGGGGCTTGCCGGTGGCGCGAGCCTTGTCCCGGGCGCGCTTGACCGTGCGCGGGGTCAGGGTCACGCGGTGCGTGTCGACGTGCAGGACCTGTTCCCGCGCGGGCACCTTCTGCCGGTCCCGCACGGCGCGGGCGACGACCTCGGCCATGTCCAACCCTGCCTTGAGCCGGGCGGTGCGCGGGTCGCGCTCCGGGACGGCGGCCACACCCGGGAAGAGCTCGGACAGGGAGGACATCACCACCCCGGTCTCCCCCAGCGCCGGCAGCACCCGCTCGATGTACCACATGAACGACGACGACGGACCGACGATGAGCACCCCGGCCTTGCGCAGCCGCTCCCGGTGCTCGTAGAGCAGGTACGCCGCCCGGTGCAGCGCCACGGCGGTCTTGCCGGTGCCGGGCCCGCCCTGCACCACGCGCACGCCGGGCAGAGGGGCGCGGATGATCCGGTCCTGCTCGGCCTGGATCGTCGCGACGATGTCCGACATCCGCCCGGTGCGCTTCTGGTTCAGCGCCGCCAGCAGGGCGCCCTCCCCGTGCAGGACGCCCTCGTCCTCGAGCATGTCGGGGTCCAGGACGTCGTCCTCGAGCGCCGCCACGTCGCGGCCCTCGAGGATCAGGTGGCGGCGGCGCCGGACGCCCATCGGGCTCTGCGCGGTGGCCTGGTAGAAGGCGGCCGCCTCGCGGGCGCGCCAGTCCACCATGAGCCGCTGGTGGTCCGCGGTGGCCAGACCGATGCGTCCCACGTAGCGGCGGTCGCCGTCCTGGCCGTCCAGGCGGCCGAAGACCAGCCGGTGGTTCACCGCCTCGAGCTGGGCGAGGCGGTCCTCGTAGTGGGACGCGAACGCGTCCCGCTCGGCGCGGTTCTGGTGGTTGCCGAAGGACTCGCTCCGGCGCACCGCCGCGAGCTCCGCGGTCTTCTCGGCGCGCAGCTCGTCGAGCCGGTCGTAGAGCATCGCGACGTACGCGCGTTCGACGGCCAGTTGCTCGGCCGCCATCGTGGCAACGGTCTCTGCCATGGGGGGACACCTCGTTCCGGATCGAACAGACCATCGATTCTACCGGTCCGCGGGCGCCGCCACGGCGACCGGGCCGCACCGTGCGTAACAGGCGTTCGCCCCGCGGCGACGCCCCTGGTCAGACGCGGTACAGCGCCCGGACGCGGTGCCCGCCCAGCCGGCTGCGGCCCCGCAGGTCGGTGAGCTCCATGATCAGTCCGAAGCCGGCCACGTGCAGCCCGGCCCGGTGCAGCAGCTGCGCCGTGGCCCCGAGCGTGCCGCCGGTCGCGAGGATGTCGTCGAGCACGAGCACGCGGGCCCCGCGGGGGACGTCGTCGGTGTGGATCTCCAGCACCGCCGAGCCGTACTCCAGGACGTACTCCTCCCGGTAGGTCTCCCGCGGCAGCTTCCCGGCCTTGCGCACCGGGATCAGGCCCACGCCGGAGGTGTAGGCCACGGCCCCGGCCATCAGGAAGCCCCGGGCCTCGATGCCGGCCACGTAGTCGAACTGGCCGCGGAACGCATCGGCCAGCGCGTCGGCGGTCCGCCGGAATCCGGGGCCGTCCGCGAACAGGGGCGTCAGGTCGCGGAAGAGGATCCCCGGCTCCGGGTGGTCGGGGATCTTCACGCACAGGCGCTCGATCATCTGCTCAACGGATTCAGTCACGCCGCTCATGCTAGCCGCCCGGGCTCAGCGGCGGCGCCGCGGGGCCGCGGCACGGTACGGGGAGACGGAGGGCTCACCCGGCAGCCACCAGCGCCAGGGGAACACGGAGGTCCCGCCGGCGCCGGAGACCCCGGTGCGCGGTCCGCTCGCGGCCGCCGCGCACTCGCCCGGCGGGGGCAGGCGCAGGAAGAAGCCCGGCGCCGCGGCGTTCTCCTGCGCCGTGAGCGGGGCGCCGTCGTGGCTCCGGTCGATCCCCAGCGCCTTGGCGAGGTTGCCGGGTCCGCGGGCCAGCGCGGCGTCCGGCACGGGCCCGGACCGGCCCGCCAGACGGCGGGCGCGGGCCAGGTCCGTGCCGCCCACCACCTCGCCGGCCCGGAGCAGGCACCCGCCGGCGGTGCCCTCGGGGCGGCAGACCAGGTTCACGGCGTGGTGCATCCCGTACGTGAAGTAGACGTAGACGTGGCCGGGCGGGCCGAACATCGAG
The DNA here is from genome assembly GCF_040981195.1 of Kocuria oxytropis. Lineage (NCBI taxonomy): Bacteria > Bacillati > Actinomycetota > Actinomycetes > Micrococcales > Micrococcaceae > Kocuria > Kocuria oxytropis. The sequence goes on from NZ_JAVFXA010000006.1 coordinate 5,179, forward strand.
GCGTTGCGCACCGTCCGGCCGCGCCACGTGTGCGCCCCGGGGTCCGGGAGGTCGGAGCCGTCCGGGCCGCCGTAGGCCTCGACCTCCGTGATCCGCAGCGTCACCGTGCCCTCGGGGCTCCGGCGGCCGAACAGGGCCCCGAGCAGCCGGGGCGCCACCTCGGGGGCCGGCCGGGACAGCAGCTCGAGCAGCGCCGGCTCCGGGCCCTGCCCGCCGACCGGCCCGGTGCGGCTCATCCGGCGACGACGGGGGCCCGCCGCGAGAACTCCGCGGCCGCGGCCACCTGGCGCTCGAGCTCACCGATCTGCGCCGCTACGGCCGAGGGGGCCGTGCCGCCCTGGGCGCTGCGGGAGGCCAGCGATCCCTCGACGGTGAGCACCTCGCGCACCCCGGGGGTGAGCCGCGGGGAGATCGCGGCGAAGTCGGCGTCGGAGAGGTCCCACAGCTCGATCCCGCGCTGCTCGCAGACCCGCACCGTGTCCCCGGCGATCTCGTGGGCGTCCCGGAAGGGCACGCCCTGGCGCACGAGCCACTCGGCGACGTCGGTGGCCAGCGCGAAGCCCTGCGGGGCGAGCTCGGCCAGGCGCGCGGTGTGGAACGTCAGCGTCCCGATCATCCCGGCCACGGCGGGCAGCAGCACCTCGAGCTGGTCGATGGCGTCGAAGACGGGCTCCTTGTCCTCCTGCAGGTCCCGGTTGTAGGCCAGCGGCAGGCCCTTGAGCGTGGCCAGCAGTCCCGTGAGATCGCCGATCAGCCGGCCCGCCTTGCCGCGGGCGAGCTCAGCGATGTCCGGGTTCTTCTTCTGCGGCATGATCGAGGATCCGGTCGAGAAGGCGTCGTCGAGGGTGACGAACGAGAACTCCTTCGTGGCCCACGTGGTGATCTCCTCGGAGATCCGGGACATGTCCACGGCGATCATCGCGGTGACCCACGAGAACTCGGCGTAGACATCCCGGGACGCGGTGCCGTCGATGGAGTTGTGCACCGCGGAGTCGAAGCCCAGCTCGGCGGCGACGGCGCGGGGGTCCAGCCCCAGGGAGGACCCCGCGAGCGCGCCGGAGCCGTAGGGCGAGACGGCGGCGCGGGCGTCCCAGTCCACGAGCCGCTGGACGTCGCGCAGCATCGCCCAGGCGTGGGCGAGCAGGTGGTGGGACAGCAGCACCGGCTGGGCGTGCTGGAGGTGCGTGCGCCCGGGCATCGGGGCCTCCGGGTGGGCCTTCGCCTGGTCCAGGAGGGCCTGCACCACGTCGAGGACGTTGCGGGCGATGATCGAGGCGTGGTCGCGCAGGTACATCCGCCCCAGGGTGGCGATCTGGTCGTTGCGGGAGCGGCCCGCGCGCAGCTTGCCGCCCAGCTCGGGCCCGGCGCGCTCGATCAGCCCCCGTTCGAGGGAGCCGTGGACGTCCTCGTCGGAGGGGGCCGGCACGTAGGCCCCGGAGCGGACGTCCGCCTCCAGCCGGTCGAGCGCTGCGAGCATGCCCTCCAGCTCACCGTCGGTGAGCAGCCCGGCGGTGCGCAGCACGCGGGCGTGGGCGCGGGAGCCGGCGATGTCGTAGGGGGCCAGCCGCCAGTCGAAGTGCGTCGACCGGCTCAGCTCCGCGAGGGCGTCGGCCGGTCCCCCGGCGAAGCGCCCGCCCCAGAGCGCGCCCTCGTTGGTCCCGTGCTTGTCCTGCTGCGCCATGTCTCTCCTCGTTCCGTCCTGGCCGTGCGGTCCCGGCCGCACCCGGCCGCCGGGGCCGGGTGCTCCGGCGTGCGCGGAGGGCCCCACCGCCGGGATGGGGCCCTCCGTGGTCGTGCCCGTTCCTGCTCGGCACGAGCCTACGTGCTCCTGGTCTACTTGCCCTCGGCCGCGAGCCGCTGCTCGCGGGACGCGGCGACCTTCGAGGACATGCCGAACAGCTCGATGAACCCGCGGGCCTGGGACTGGTCGAACGCGTCGCCCTCGTCGTAGGTGGCGAGGTTGAAGTCGTACAGGGACGTGGCGGAGCGGCGGCCGGTGACCGTGGCCTGACCCGCGTGCAGGGTCATCCGGATGTCGCCGTCCACGTACTTCTGGGTGTCCTGGATGAAGGCGTCGAGGGACTGCTTGAGCGGGGAGAACCACTGGCCGTCGTAGACCAGCTCGGTCCAGCGCTGGGTGGCGATCCGCTTGAAGCGGGCCTGCTCGCGCTCGACCGTCACGTTCTCGAGCTCCCGGTGCGCGGCGATCAGGGCCATGGCGCCGGGGGCCTCGTAGACCTCGCGGGACTTGATGCCCACGAGCCGGTCCTCCACGATGTCGATCCGGCCCACGCCCTGGGCCCCGGCGCGCCGGTTCATCTCCTGGATCGCCTGCAGCGGGGTGACGGGCTCGCCGTCGAGGGCCACCGGGATGCCGCCCTTGAAGCTGATCACGACCTCGTCCGCCGGCGGCGGGAACGTGGGGTCGTCCGTGTAGTCGTAGACGTCCTTGGTGGGGGCGTTCCAGATGTCCTCGAGGAACCCGGTCTCCACGGCGCGGCCCCAGACGTTCTGGTCGATGGAGAACGGGTTCTTCTTGGTGGTGGCGATCGGCAGGTGGTGCTTCTCGGCGTAGTTGATGGCCTTGTCGCGCGTCAGGGCGAGGTCGCGGACGGGGGCGATGCACTTGAGCTCCGGGCCCAGCGTCTGGATGCCGACCTCGAAGCGGACCTGGTCGTTGCCCTTGCCCGTGCAGCCGTGGGCCACGGTGGAGGCCCCGAAGCGCTTCGCCGCGGCCACGAGGTGCTTGACGATCACGGGCCGGGACAGGGCGGACACCACCGGGTAGGCGTCCATGTACAGGGCGTTCGCCTGCAGAGCGGGCATGCAGTACTCCGCGGCGAACTCGTCGCGGGCGTCGGCCACGTAGGCCTCCACGGCGCCGCAGTCCAGCGCCCGGCGGCGGATGGTCTCGAGGTCCTCCCCGCCCTGCCCGACGTCGACGGCCACGGCGATGACCTCGGCCCCCGTCGCCTCGCCGATCCAGCCGATGGCCACGGAGGTGTCGAGGCCTCCGGAGTAGGCCAGCACAACGCGCTCGGTCACGGTGTTCTCCTTCGTCGGTGGTCCGGGCGCCACGACGTGGCCCCGCCTTCTGTGCATGACTATACACGCTCACTTGTATTTATGCATCACGCCCCCGGGGGCCGGAAGGCCGGCGGCGCCCACCCACGGCCGGCCTGCCACCCTCCGGTCCGGGCGGACGGCCGGGAACGTCCGCCACGGGCCCGGACCGCGGCCCCGCACCGGGCCGGCGCCGCGTCCCCGCACGCCAGAACGCCGCGACCGGCGCGCCACTCCGCAATTATGAGTCGCTAGCAATAGCCGGGAGGTTCCGACATACTGGTCCCGAGGTGTCGTCCTCACCGATGAGCACACCCGGGCAGGACGGAGCGCACGCGCCCCGGCCCTGTCCGACACCCGGTCCCTACCCCGAGAGGAACCCCATGACGAACGTTCCCGACCAGACCCTGACCACGCGCCAGGGCCACCCGGTCCGCGACAACCAGAACACCCGCACGGTCGGCTCGCGAGGCCCCGCGACCCTCGAGAACTACGCCTTCCTCGAGAAGATGAGCCACTTCGACCGCGAGCGCATCCCCGAGCGCGTGGTGCACGCCCGCGGCACCACCGCCTTCGGCTACTTCGAGGCCTACGGCGCGTACGGCGACGAGCCCATCGAGAAGTTCACCCGCGCCAAGGTCTTCTCCGAGGCCGGCAAGCGCACCGACGTGGCCGTGCGCTTCTCCACCGTGGCCGGCGGCCGCGACTCCTCCGAGGTGGCCCGCGATCCCCGCGGCTTCGCCGTGAAGATGTACACCGAGGAGGGCAACTGGGACCTCGTCGGCAACAACCTGGGCGTGTTCTTCATCCGTGACGCCATCAAGTTCCCCGACTTCATCCACTCCCAGAAGCCGGACCCCGTGAACTTCGAGGCGTCGGTGGCCAACCGCGCCTTCGACTTCTTCAGCCAGTCGCCCGAGGCGATGCACATGATCACGATCCTCTTCTCCCCGCGGGGGATCCCGGCGGACTACCGCCACCAGCAGGGCTTCGGCGTCAACACCTACAAGTGGGTCAACGCCGCCGGGGAGTCCCTCCTGGTGAAGTACCACTGGATCCCGAAGCAGGGCGTGAAGTCCCTGACCTCGGCCGACGCCGCCAACATCCAGGCCCAGACCCTGGGCTCCCACACCAAGGACCTCTACGACGCGATCGAGGCCGGCGACTACCCCGAGTGGGAGCTGCAGGTCCAGGTCATGGAGGACCACGACCACCCCGAGCTGGACTTCGACCCGCTGGACGACACCAAGGTCTGGCCGGAGGAGATCTTCCCGCCCCGGCCGGTCGGGCGGATGGTCCTCAACCGCAACGCCGAGAACTTCTTCGCCGAGAACGAGCAGATCGCCTTCGGCACCGGCGTGCTGGTGGACGGCCTGGACTTCTCCGACGACAAGATGCTCGTGGGGCGGACCTTCTCCTACTCGGACACCCAGCGCTACCGGGTGGGCCCGAACTACCTGCAGCTGCCGGTCAACGCGCCGAAGGCCCCCGTGGCCACCAACCAGCGCGACGGCTCGATGGCCTACGGCGTGGACCACGCCCCGGGCCAGAACCCGCACGTGAACTACGAGCCCACCATCACGGGCGGTGTCCAGGAGGCCCCGAAGGGCGAGGACTACCACCCCGAGGTCGGCCCGGAGATCACCGGCCGCGTGACCCGCGCCCGGATCGAGCGGACCAACGACTACCAGCAGGCCGGTGAGCGCTTCCAGCTCCAGGAGGAGTGGGAGAAGGAGGAGCTCATCGCCAACCTGGTCGACGCGCTCTCGCAGTGCGACCGCCCGATCCAGGAGCGCATGGTCTGGCACTTCTACATGGTGGAGGACGAGATGGGCCGCCGCGTGGGCGACGGCATCGGCGTCTCCCTCGAGGACGTCAAGGACCTGGGCCCGCTGCCCACCCAGCGCCTGTCCGAGGCCGAGCTGCAGCGCGTGGCGAACCTGGGCAACAACGGCCCGCGCAGCGTGGAGGGGCTCACCATGACCCACTGCGTGCCCAACGAGCGCGTCGTCGTCGAGCGGGAGCCCCAGCAGAGCCCCGCGATGATGTCCAGCTGACCCGGTGACGGGAGGCGCCCCGCCGGGGCGCCTCCCCGGGGTCCGAGGGACCCGCGCACGAGAGAAGGGGCCGGCCGCTGACCAGCGGCCGGCCCCCTCTCTCACGCGCTGCGGGCGGGCTCAGCCGCGGCGCCCGGCGCCCTCGAGGTCGAGGGAGCGCTTGAGGATCTTGCCCGTGGGGCCCTTCGGCAGCTCGTCGACCACCTTGTAGTAGCGCGGGTGCTTGTACTTGGCCACCCGCTCGCGGACGAAGGCGTCCAGCTCGTCGACCGTGGCGTCCCGCTCCTCCTCGGGCACGTCGCGGAAGGCGACGACGGCGGCGACCTCCTCGCCCATCGCCTCGTCCGGGACCCCGACGACCGCGGCCTCGGCGATGCCCGGGAACTGGTAGATGACCTCCTCCACCTCGCGCGGGTACACGTTGTAGCCCCCGCGCAGGACCATGTCCTTCTTGCGGTCCACGATGTAGTAGAAGCCGTCCTCGTCCACCCGGGCGAGGTCCCCCGTGTGGAACCAGCCGTCGCGGATCGCGGCCGCGGTGGCCTCGGGATTGCGCCAGTAGCCGGCCATCACGTACTCCCCGGCCACGACGAGCTCGCCGACCTCCCCGGCCGGGAGCTCCTCGCCGAGGTCGTCCACGATCCTCAGCTGCGCCCCGCGCACCACCGTGCCGATCGAGCCCGGCCTGCGGCCGTGCTCCTTCTGGTTGAAGCACACCACCGGGGAGGTCTCGGAGAGCCCGTACCCCTCGTAGATGGGCGCCCCGAAAACCTGCTCGAAGCGCTCCAGCACCTCGACCGGCAGGGGGGACCCGCCCGAGACCCCGGCCCGCAGGTGCGGGAGCTCCACGGGGCCCTCGCCCGCCGCGGAGAGCAGGGCCACGTACATGCTCGGCACCCCGGCGAAGACGGTGACCTCGTCCCGCGCCAGGATCTCCAGCGCCCGGGCCGGGTCGAAGCGCGGCAGGAGGGTGACGGCCGCCCCGGCCTGGACCACGCCGTTGAGCGCCACGGTCTGGCCGAAGACGTGGAAGAACGGCAGGGCCCCGAACATGACGTCCCCGGGACGCAGATCGAAGAGGCTCGCGGACAGCTCCGCGTTGGTGCGCAGGTTGTGGTGGGTCAGGACGGCGCCCTTGGGCCGGCCCGTGGTGCCCGAGGTGTAGAGCAGCACGGCGGGCTCGTCGTCGTCCCGGTCGGCCGTCCCGGGCCGGGGCGGGACGTCGCCGAGCGCCTGCAGCGTGCCGGCGGCCGAGATCTCGACGACCGGGACGTCGCGCTCCGAGTCGGCGATCGCGCTCCGGGTGGCCTCGGCCATGGCCTCCCACACGAGCACCAGGGACACCTCGGCGTCCTCGAAGTGGTAGGCGAGCTCGCGGGGGCTGAGCAGGGGGTTCAGGGGCACGACGACGCCGCCCGCGCGCAGGATCCCGTAGTAGGCGATCGGCATGTGCGGGACGTTGGGCAGGATCATGGCCACCCGGTCCCCCTCGCCGATGCCCCGGGCGGCGAGCATCGACGCGACCCGTGCGGAGAGGTCGTCCAGGGCCCCGTAGCTCAGGACCCGGTCGTCGAGGACCACGGCCGGGGCTTCCGGCCGGGCCGCGGCCGTGTCGGTGAGCAGGGTGGCGAGATTCGTCATGGGGGAACTCCGGATCCCCGGTGCCCGGGCACCGGCGCGAGGAAGGGACGGGTGGTGAGCTGTGTCACACGAGCGTGCCAGCCGGTTACTGCGACGTCAAGACCCGGATATCCGGAGCGGGGCGCGCCGCGGGGCCCGTCCCCGTTAAACTGCCCTGCAGGCCATCATCCGATCCAGCGCGAAGGACCACCGTGAGCGAGCACCCTCAGCACCCCCAGCACCCCCAGCAGCCGCAGCAGCCGCAGGCGTCCCCCGAGGGGGCGGCGCCGCAGCTGACCGAGGACGAGATGGCCTACGTGCTGTCCCTGTTCGAGATGGCCCGCACGGGCGACGCCGAGAACCTGCTGCCGGCCGTGCGCGCGGGCGTGCCGGTCAACCTGACGAACAGCAAGGGCGACACCCTGCTGATCCTCGCCGCCTACCACCAGCGCGAGGAGACCGTCACCGCCCTCCTCGAGGCCGGTGCCGACCCGGACCGGGTCAACGACAACGGTCAGACGGCGCTGATGAGCGCCGTCTTCCGGGGCAACGAGCCGATCGTCCGGGCCCTGCTGGCGGCCGGCGCCTCCCAGACGGCCGGCGCCCACTCCGCCCTGGACTTCGCCCGGGTCTTCGAGCGCACGGAGCTCGTCCCCGTCCTGGAGGAGCACACGGCGCGCTGAGGCCGCCGCCCGTCCCTGCCCGGACGGCCCCGGCTCACTCCGCGAGCTCGAGAAAGCGGCGGGCCACCGCGGGCCCGCCGTCGGCGTCCCGGCACACGACCATGATCGTGTCGTCGCCGGCGATGGTCCCGAGCACCGCGGGCAGCACCGACGTGTCGATGGCGGACGCGAAGTACTGGGCCGCCCCCGGCGGGGTGCGCAGCACCACGAGGTTCGCGCTCGCCTCGGCCGTGACCAGCAGCTCCCGGCACAGCGCCGCCAGGCGGGCGTCGAGGATCTCCTGGGTGATCCCCGAGGCCGGCGAGCGGTCCGCCCCGGCCTGCGGGACGGCGTAGACGAGGGCGCCGGAGCCGTCGCGGACCCGGGCCGCGCCGAGCTCCACGAGATCGCGGGAGAGGGTCGCCTGGGTGACCTGGACGCCGTCCTCGGCCAGGCGGGCGGCCAGCTCGGCCTGCGAGTGGATCACCCCGCCGGTCACGAGGGCCACGATCCGGGCCTGCCGCGCGGTCTTGGTGGCGGGGATGCTCATGCCGGGACGGCGGGGGTGTCGGCGGCGTCCAGGTCGTAGCGCCCGGAGCGGGCCATGAGCCACACCAGCAGCGCCTTCTGGGCGTGCAGCCGGTTCTCGGCCTCGTCCCACACCACGGACTGCGGGCCGTCGATGACCTCGGCCGCGACCTCGGAGCCGCGGAACGCGGGCAGGCAGTGCAGGAACAGCGCACCGGGCGCGGCCCGGTCCATCGCCGCCGCGTCCACGGCGTAGGCCCGGAAGATCTCCGCCCGGGCCTCGGTCTCGGCCTCCTGGCCCATCGACACCCAGGTGTCGGTGCACACCACGTCCGCCCCGGCGAGCGCCTCGGCCGGGTCCGCGGTCACGAGGACGGAGCCCCCGGTGCTGCCGGCGCGCTCCTCGGCGGCCCGCACGACCTCCGGGTCCGGCTGGTGGCTCGCCGGGCCGGCCACGCGCACGTGCATCCCGGCGGTGGCCCCGCCCAGGAGGTAGGAGTGGGCCATGTTGTTGGCGGCGTCCCCGAGGTAGGCGAAGCTGAGCCCCGCGAGGTCCCCCCGGTGCTCCCGGACGGTGAGCAGGTCCGCCAGGATCTGGCACGGGTGGTAGGCGTCGGAGAGCCCGTTGACGACCGGCACGGTCGAGACCGCGGCCATCTCCTCCAGGCCGGACTGGGCGTAGGTGCGCCACACGATGGTCGAGACCATCCGGGAGAAGACGCGGGCGGTGTCCGCGATGCTCTCCTTGCCCAGCTGGGACTCCCCCGGGTTGATCACCAGGGGGTGGCCGCCGAGGTCGACGATCCCCGCGGAGAACGAGACGCGGGTGCGGGTCGAGGTCTTGTCGAAGACCACGGCCACGGTCTGCGGCCCCGCGTAGGGGCGGTGGGCCCAGCGGTCGGCCTTGAGGCGGGCGGCGAGCTCGAGCACCTCGGCCTGCTCCTGCTGGGAGAGGTCGGTGTCGACGAGGAAGTGGCGGGGGGCGGTCATGGACGGGTTCATGCTTCTTTCGGCGGGGTCTCGGCCGTGGTCGCGGCGGGGGCCGTGACGGCGGCGGTGGCGGTGCGGAGGATCGCGGGGAGGGCGTCCAGGAAGGAGCGGGCCTGCTCCTCGGTGAGGATCAGGGGCGGGGCGAGGCGCAGGGTGCCGGGCCCGGTCGCGTTGACGATGAACCCGGCCTCCCGGGCGGCGTCGACCACGGCGGGGCCGAACGGGGCGCCGGCGCCCTCGGGGACCTCGAGGTCGGCCCCGATCAGCAGCCCGCGCTGGCGGACCTGCCCGATGCCGGGGACCGAGCGCAGCCCCTCCCCCAGCACGGCGCCCACGGTCCGGGCGTGCTCGAGCAGGCCGTCCTCCTCGATCACCGTCACGGTCGCGAGGCCCGCGGCGGTGGCCGGCGGGTTGCCGCCGAAGGTGGTGCCGTGCTGCCCGGCGCCCAGCAGCGCGGAGACCTCGGCGCCGACGGTCAGCATCGCCCCGATCGGGAAGCCGCCGCCGAGCCCCTTGGCCAGCGTGATCGCGTCCGGCAGGTCGGCGCCGGTGAGCTCCGCGGAGGAGGCGAACCAGCGGCCGGTGCGGCCCATCCCGGTCTGCACCTCGTCCACGACCAGCAGCGCCCCGTGCCGGCGGGTGAGCTCCCGGGCGGCCCGGAGGTAGCCCTCGGGCAGCTCGCGCACACCGGCCTCGCCCTGGACGGGCTCCACGATGAGCGCGGCGACGGTCCCGTCGAGGTGCTCCTCGAGGGCCTCGACCGTCGCCGGGATGTGCTGCACCCCGCCGGGCAGGGGCTCGAAGGGCGCCCGGTACGCCTCCTTGGCGGTCAGGGCGAGCGCGCCCATGGTGCGGCCGTGGAAGGCGGACTCGAGGGCGAGGACGGTGCCGCGGGGCCGGCCGTCCGGGCCGGGGTGCTCCTGGCCGTGGCGGCGGGCCAGCTTGAACGCGGCCTCGTTGGCCTCCGCCCCGGAGTTCGCGAAGAAGACGTGCGAGCCGGCCGGCGCCCCGGCCAGGGCCAGCAGCTTCCCCGCGAGGGCGATCTGCTGCGGGGACGTGAAGAAGTTGGAGACGTGGCCGAGGGTGCCCAGCTGGCGGGAGACGATCTCCACCCAGCGCGGGTGGGCGTGGCCGAGGGCGTTCACGGCGATGCCGGCGAGCAGGTCGAGGTAGTCCCGGCCGTCGGCGTCGGTGACCACGGCGCCCTTGCCGTGGGTGAGCACGAGCGAGGGCTTGCCGAAGACGCCGAGCAGCGAGTCGGCGTACTCGCCGAGCAGGGCCGTCTGGGCCGAGTACCGGGAGGTGGTGTGCTGGGCGGTGGTGTGCTGGGCGGTCATGACGATGCTCCGTGGTCGGGGACGAGCTGGGTGCCGATGCCGGTGTCGGTGAAGATCTCGAGCAGGCAGGAGTGCGGGCTGCGCCCGTCGACGATGGACGCCCGGCGCGCCCCGCCCTCCACGGCCCGCAGGGCCGCCTCCATCTTGGGGATCATCCCGGCCTGCAGGTCCGGGAGCATCGCGCGCAGCTCGGAGGCGGACAGGGACGCGATGAGGGAGTCCCGGTCCGGCCAGTTCGCGTAGAGGCCCTCGACGTCGGTGAGGGCCACGAACTTCTCGGCGCGCAGGGCCACGGCCACGGCGGCCGCGGCGGTGTCCGCGTTGACGTTGAGGATCTCCCCGGTGGGGCGTCCCTGCGCGTCGACCTCCGGCGCCACGGAGGAGATGACGGGGATCCGCCCGGCCTCGAGGAGCTGGGTCACGGGCTCGGCGTTGACGCCCACCACCTCGCCGACGTGGCCGAGGTCCACCTCCTCGCCGTCCACCACCGTGCCCCGGCGGACGGCGCGGAACAGCTCGGCGTCCTCCCCGGAGAGGCCGACGGCGTACGGGCCGGTGGCGTTGAGCAGGGACACCAGCTCCCGCTGGACCTGACCGGTGAGCACCATCCGGATGGCGTCCACGGCCTCCCGGGACGTGACCCGCAGGCCTCCGCGGAACTCGGACTCGATGCCCAGGCGCTCCAGCATGCGGTTGATCTGCGGCCCGCCCCCGTGCACCACGACCGGCTTGATCCCGACGTGGCGCAGGAACACCATGTCCTCCGCGAAGGCCTGCCGCAGCGGTTCGGACACCATGGCGTTGCCGCCGTACTTGAAGACCATCACGGAGCCGGCGTAGCGCTGGATCCACGGCAGGGCCTCCATCAGGGTGCCCGCCTTCAGCCGGGCGGTCTCGTAGCGGGTCGGGTCACTGGGGTCGGTCATGGTTCTCCTGCGCCGGGGTCGGGGGCTGTCCTGGTGGGCCGGTCAGCTCGAGTAGGCGCTGTTCTCCTCGACGTAGTCGTGGGTGAGGTCGTTGGTCCACACGGTGGCGTCCGCGTCCCCGGCCTTGAGGTCCACCAGGACGGTCACCCGGCGCCCGGCCGCGAGGTCCACGCCCTCGCGCGGGTCCCCGATCATGCCGTCGCGGCAGACCATGACGCCGTTGATGGTGACGTCGAGCCGGTCGGGGTCGAACGCGGCGTCGGTGGTGCCGACGGCGGACAGGACGCGCCCCCAGTTGGGGTCGTTGCCGAAGATCGCGGCCTTGAAGAGGTTGGAGCGGGCCACGGAGCGGCTCACGTCCTCCGCCTGCCGTTCGGTCGCGGCGTTGACCGTGGTGATCTCGATGTCGTGGGACGCGCCCTCGGCGTCCGTGATCAGCTGCTGGGCCAGCGAGTGGCACACCGCCGTGACGGCCTGGCTGAACTCGAACTCGTCCGGGGTGACCCCGGAGGCGCCCGAGCCGAGCAGGACCACGGTGTCGTTGGTCGACATGCAGCCGTCGGAGTCGGTGCGGTTGAACGTGACCTTCACCGCGTCCTCGAGCGCCCACTGCAGGGCGTCCGAGGAGAGCTCGGCGTCGGTGGTGAGGACCACGAGCATCGTGGCCAGGCCGGGGGCGAGCATGCCCGCGCCCTTGGCCATGCCGCCGACCGTCCACCCGTCGCGCACGTAGGCGGCCTGCTTCGAGACGGAGTCGGTGGTCATGATGGCCCGGGCCGCGGCGGCCCCGGCGTCGTCGTCGGCCCCGAGCGCCTCCACGACCCCGGGCAGGCCGCGCTCCATGACGTCCATGGGCAGCTGGACGCCGATGAGCCCGGTGGAGCACACCACCACGTCGCCGGCGCCGACGCCGAGCGCCTCGCCGACGAGCTCCGCGGTCCGGTGGGAGGCCTGGAAGCCCTGCGGGCCGGTGCAGGCGTTGGCCCCGCCGGAGTTGAGGACCACGGCGGCGGCCTTCCCGTCCGCGGTCGCGGCCTTCGACCACTGGATGGGGGCGGCGGAGATCCGGTTGGTCGTGTACACGGCCCCCACGTGGTGCTGCGGACCGTCGTTGACCACAAGGGCGAGGTCCGGGCCCCCGGAGTCCTTGAAGCCCGCCGCGGTGCCGGCCGCGCGGAAGCCCTGGGCGGCGGTCACGCCGCGGGTGGTGTCGACCTGCAGGGTGCCGGCCGGCTGCTGGGACGGGTACGTTCTCACGGTGCGACTCCTTGGAGGTTCAGGCCGGTGTCCTCCGGCAGGCCGAGGGCCAGGTTCATGGACTGGACGGCACCGCCGGCGGTGCCCTTGACGAGGTTGTCGATGACGCAGGTGACGACCACCCGGCCCGCCCGTGCGTCGAGGGCGAGCTGGAGCTGGGCGTGGTTGGAGCCGGCCACCGACTTCGTGGCCGGCCACCGGCCCTCGGGCAGGACGGTGACGAACTGCTCGTCCGCGTAGGCGGACTCCCAGGCCTCCCGCAGCTGAGCGGCGCCCACGCCCTGGGCGACGCGCGCGGTGGCGGTGGTGAGGATGCCCCGGGGCATGGGGGCCAGGGTCGGCGTGAAGGAGATCCGCACGCGCCGCCCCGCGGCCTTGGACAGGCCCTGCTCGATCTCGGGGGTGTGCCGGTGGGCTCCGCCGACCCCGTACGGGCTCATCGAGCCCATGACCTCCGAGCCCAGCAGGTGCGCCTTGACGGCCTTGCCGGCCCCGGACGTCCCGGACGCCGCGACGATCACGACGTCCTCGGGCTCCAGCAGCCCGGCGGCGAACCCGGGCCCGAGCGCGAGCAGCGCGCTGGTCGGGTAGCAGCCCGGGACCGCGATGCGCCGGGCGCCGCGCAGCTGTTCGCGCTGGCGGGTCCCGGCGGTGTCGACGACCAGCTCGGGCAGGCCGTACGGCCACGTCCCGGCGTGCGGGGAGCCGTAGAACTGGTCCCACTCCTCGGCGGAGTCCAGCCGGTGGTCGGCGCCGGCGTCGACCACCACCGTCTCCGGCGGCAGCTGCGCGGCGATCGCGGCCGAGGCGCCGTGCGGGAGCGCGAGGAAGACCACGTCGTGCCCGGCGAGGTTCTCCACCGTGGTGTCGACGAGCACCCGGTCGGCGAGCGAGTGCAGGTGCGGCTGCAGCTCCCCCAGCCGCTGGCCCGCGTTGGAATGGGCTCCCACGGCCCCGATCTCGATCTGGGGGTGGCCGGCGAGGATCCTCAGGACCTCGCCGCCGGCGTAGCCGGAGGCCCCCGAAACTGCTGCGCTGAACGTCATACGGCCCACTCTAGCTCAAAGTTATGCATGGTCTTCAATATTTATGCATGCTACGGGGAGGACTGGCGGTGCACGGGAGCGGGTGCGCCCGCCCCGGGGCGCGTCGGAACCCCCTACCCTGCCGGCCACGGCCGCCCTTGCATCCCCCCGGAGCGGCTCTGCCTCCGAATCTACGCTTCCCGTGTGCAAATCTCGATGATGACGGGACGCCCCCGTGCCCCCACTTGTGCTCACGCTACCCCTGTGCCGCCCCCGGAGGGAGGGTGCGGACGGGTGCGCCGCCTACCATGGCAGGAGTTCCCGTCCGCTACTCCAGGAGGTACCCGTCATGGTCCGCAGCGTCATGGTCGAGCGAGCCGGAGGCCCCGAGGTGCTCACCCTCGGCGAGCGCCCGGACCTCGCACCGGGCCCGCGCCAGCTGCTCGTCGAGACCCGCGCCGCGGGGGTGAACTTCATCGAGGTGTACCAGCGCGAGGGCGTCTACCCCGTGGAGCACCCCTTCACGCCGGGCTCGGAGGGCATGGGGGTCGTGACGGGGGTGGGCGCCGAGGTGGAGCACTTCGCCCCGGGCGACCGGATCACCACGTCCCAGGCCTCCCGCACCTACGCCGACGCCTTCGTGGTGGACGCCGAGAAGGCCCTGCGCGTGCCCTCCGGCGTCTCCGACGAGGTCGCCGCGGCCGTCCCGCTGCAGGGTCTGACCGCCCACTACCTGGTCCGCTCGACGTACCCGGTGCGGGAGGGCGACGTCGCCGTGATCACCGCCGGCGCGGGCGGGGTGGGCGGCCTGGCCGTGCAGCTGCTGAGGTCCCTCGGGGCCACCGTGATCGCCCTGGTGGGCTCGCAGGACAAGGCGGAGACCGCGCGCTCGCTGGGCGCCGACCACGCCCTGGTGGGCTACGAGGGCTTCGCCGAGCAGGTCCGGGAGCTCACCGGCGGCCGGGGCGCCGACGTCGTCTACGACTCGGTGGGCAAGGACACCTTCGACGAGTCGCTCCGGGCCCTGCGCACGCGCGGGATGCTGGTGCTCTTCGGCGGCTCCTCCGGGCAGGTGCCCCCGTTCGACCTGCAGCGCCTCGCCCGGCACGGGTCCCTGTACGTCACCCGGCCCACGCTCAACGACTACCTGCTCGGCGAGCGGGAGCGGAGCTGGCGGGCGGGCGAGCTGTTCGACGCGGTGCTCGACGGGTCCCTGACCGTCCGGGTCGCCGGCACGTTCCCGCTCGAGCGGGCACGGGAGGCGCACGAGGTGCTCCAGTCGCGGTCCGCCCAGGGCAAGCTGCTGCTGGTCCCGTGAGCCCGGCACCGATGCACCGCTTCCTCGGCGCGGACGGCGCGCGGGACCCGTACACCCCGTCCGTCGGGTGCTGCGCGGCCACCGTGGAGCACTACGACCTGGACCTCGACTACGACGTCGAGGACAACGGCCTCGAGGCGAGGGCGACCCTGACCTGCCGGGCCCTGCAGGACACGGACCGCATCGAGCTGGACCTCACCGAGCTCGCCGTGACCGACGTCCGGTTCGGCACCGGGGGGCTCGGCGGTCTGCTGGGCGGACGCAAGGTCCGCGCGGAGCACCGCGGCAGCCGCCTCGTGCTGACCCTGCCGCGCAGGGTCCCCGCCGGGGAGGCGTTCACCCTCACGGTGGCCTACGAGGGCTATCCGGAGTCCCTGGACGGCCCCTGGGGCGAGATCGGCTGGGCCGAGCTCGACGACGGCGTGCTCGTGGCGGGCCAGCCCACCGGCTCCTCCACCTGGTTCCCGTGCGTCGACCACCCCTCCCACAAGGCCACCTACCGGGTGGCGGTGCACGCGGACGCGGACTACGAGGTGGTGGTCCACGGCGAGCTGGAGTCCGTGGTGGAGCGGGACGGCGAGCGCCACTGGGTCTACACGTCACGGGTGCCGCTGCCGCCCTACCTGGCGACCGTGCAGATCGGCCCCTACCAACGGCACGAGCTCACCGGCTCGCGGGTCCCCCAGCACCTCGTGTGCTCCAAGAAGCGGCGCAAGAAGGCGGAGCGGACGTTCGCGGAGCAGGGCCGGATGATCGAGGTCTTCAGCGACTGGTTCGGCCCCTACCCGTTCCCGAGCTACACCGTGGTGGTGGTCGACGAGTCGCTCGAGGACCCGTTCGAGTGCTACGCGTGCTCCGTGTTCGGCAAGAACCAGCTCGGCACCGACTGGGAGGAGCAGCGGCTCGTGGCGCACGAGCTGGCCCACCAGTGGTTCGGCAACAGCCTGGTCCTGTCCGCCTGGCAGGACATCTGGCTCAACGAGGGCTTCGCGTCCTACGCGGAGTGGATCTGGTCCGAGGCCTCCGGCGGCCGGCCCGCCCGGTGGCACGCGGAGAAGGCCCACCGGACGCTGTCGAAGATGCGCCAGGACCTCCTCATCGGGGATCCGGGGCAGGTGCGGCTGTTCGACGACGTGGTCTACGTCCGGGGCGCCCTCACCGTGCACGCGATCCGGCAGGCCGTGGGCGAGGAGGCCTTCCGTGCCCTGCTGCGGGGCTGGGCCACCACCCACCGGGACGGGTGGGTGAGCACGGACGGCTTCCGGGAGCACCTGCGGGGCTTCGTGCCCCAGCACCGGTGGGGGGAGGTCGACGGCCTGCTCGACGCGTGGCTGCTCCGGCGGGAGCTGCCCGCCCTGCCGTGACCCGCGTCCGGGAGACGTTGCGCTGCGGCGCCCCCGGGCGCCGGAGCCGCGCCCGGGCCGGTCCCCGCCCGGTGCCGGCCCGCTCCGGGCGGGGACGGGCCGCCGCCCGGAGTCGTGGCCCCGGGCGGCGGACAGCACCCGGCGCTCCGTTGAACTGAGACCACGACAGTCCTACGGTGGTGGGCACGGACCGGCAGCCCCGCGACCGAGGAGACGAACCCGTCATGCTGGAGACCACCGTGCAGCCCGGCACCAACATCGTCACCCTCGACTACCGGGGCGGGCTCTCCGTCGAGGACGAGCAGCGGATGCGCCAGGTGCTCGACGGCGTGATCCGCGACCACGGCAGCATCAGGATGCTGGCCGTCCTGGGCAGGATCGACGTCTCGGACATCTCACCGAGAGCGGCCTGGATGGACCTGAAGGCCGCCGGCTACCTCACGAAGCTGGACCGCCTGGCGGTGGTCACCGACGCCGCCTGGGCGGCGAAGATCTCCGAGTGGACCGCCGAGCTGGTCCACGTCACCGTGCGCACCTTTCCCGCCGACCGGCGGAGCGCCGCACTGGCCTGGCTCGCCCAGCCCTGAGCGCCGGCCCCGGCAGGAGACCGGAGCCGGATCACGGCGGCCCGACGGCCGGGGACGACCCCGGCAGGGCGGATCGCCGGCTCAGTTCTCCCGGCGGTAGAGCCGGCGGGCGAACCAGATCCCGCCCACGGCCGCGCCGAGGCCCGCGATCAGCAGCAGAGCCGCCTGCGTGCGCTGCCACGCGATGGTGCCCGCGGTGACACCGTCCCCGAACTCGCCCGCCTCCGCGGTCTCGACCACCTGGAGGGTGCCGTCCTCCACGGCGAGCAGGGCGTCGGCCTCCTGGTGGAAGTCGTCCTCGGAGGAGCCCGTCTGCGTGCCGCGGAAGACGATCTCCTCCCCCGCCTCCGGGACACGCGGGTCGGCCAGGCCCGAGTCGAAGGGCTGCTCGGTGACGGCCTCGTCGGCGGGCAGCACCCCGCGGTAGATCGGGTTCCAGGTCTTGGTCCGCAGGTCGTTGGTGAGGTCCTGGTACTGCCCGGAGATCACCCAGGACCGGTCCGCGTAGCCGGCCAGCCGCCGGGAGTCGTCCCAGGCGAGGGCGGCGCTGACCACCAGGACCAGACCCAGCAGGAGCCCGAGCAGTCCCACGGCCGTGGGCTTCCAGGCGATGGACCGGCGGGCGCGCCCACCGCGCTCGTCCGGTTCCTCCTGCTCGTCGTCGAAGGCGAAGAAGGTGTCCTGGCGGTCGGTGGTCTCCTCGGTCATGCTGAGCTCCTGGAACGGGGTCGGGGAAGGGGGGTGCGGCCCGGGGCGCCGTGGTCGCGGCCGGTGACCCGGTGCCACAGTACCGAAGTCCATCCCTCCCCTCCCGCGTTCGCAATTGTTACCTCGGCGGCCGGGAGGGACGGACGGCCCGCACCCGTGGGGGCGGGCCGTCCGGGGGCGGACCGGCTCAGCCGCGGAGCACGGCGCCGTGGCGCTCGGCGGCCACGGCGACGGCCGCCTCACGGGCGGCGGAGGCCTCCTCCGCCGTCAGCGTGCGGTCCGGGGCCCGGAAGCGCAGCGCGAAGGCGACCGACTTGCGGCCCTCCTCGATGCCGGGTCCCCGGTAGACGTCGAAGACGCGGACGTCCTCGAGCAGCTCCCCGGCGCCCTCCTCGAGCGCGGCGCGCAGGTCGGCGGCCGGGACGGAGGCCTCGACCACGAGCGCCACGTCCTGGGTGGCGGCCGGGTAGCCGGAGATCGGGCGGGCCTGGACCACCTCGACCTCGGCGTCGACGAGCGAGCTGAGGTTCAGCTCCATCGCCACGGTGCGCTCGGGCAGGTCCTGGGCGGCCACGAGCTGCGGGTGCAGCTCGCCCGCGTAGCCCAGGGGGGTGCCGTCGGCGGTGGCGAGCACGGCGGTGCGGCCGGGGTGGAACGCCTGGTGGGTGCCCTGGCGCACGGTCAGCTCGACCCCCAGCACCTCGGCGGCCAGCCGGGCGGCGTCGAGGGCGTCCTGCCAGTCGAACGCCCGCGGGGCCGTCCACGGGCCCTCGGCGGCGTCCCGGCCGGCCAGGACCGCGGCGAGGTGCCGCGGCTGGGCGGGGATGCCGGCCTCGATCTCCTCGAGCACCGCCGGGCCCGGGTTCGCCCCCAGCGGCGGGATGCTCGCGCTGCCCAGCTGCTCGCCGGGGCGGAACACCCGCCCGATCTCGTAGAGCGCCAGGTCCCGGAAGCCGCGGGACGTGTTGCGCCGCAGCACCTCCAGCAGGCCCGGCAGCAGGGACACGCGCAGCATCCCCTGCGCCTCGCTGATCGGGTTGGCCAGCTCGACCGAGGGCACGGGCACCCCGGGCTCGGGGGCGCCCCAGAGCTCGTTGTCCGCCTGCGCGACGAACGGATAGGCGAGCACCTCGGTCAGCCCGGCGGCGGCGAGCGCGTCGGCGACCCGCTTGCGGGCCTGCTGCTCCGCGGTCAGCCCGCGCCCCGGGGGCGCCACCGGCAGCCGCGACGGGATCGTGTCGTAGCCGACGAGGCGGGCGATCTCCTCGACCAGGTCCTCCTTGGCGACCAGGTCCGGGCGCCAGGACGGGGGCACCACGCGCCACCCGTCGTCGGTGGTCTCGACCCGGGCGCCGAGCTCGGTGAGGGGGCCCACGACCTGCTCCGGGGTGTAGTCCACGCCCACGCGGCGGCTCGGGTGGTCCCACGGCAGCTCGATGGGCTCGGGGGCGGTGGTGCGGTCCACGTCGGTGACGCCCGGGCCGGGCGTGCCGCCGGCCAGCTCCGCGAGCAGCTCCACGGCGCGCTGGGCCGCGATCGGGGCGATCTGCGGGTCCACGCCGCGCTCGAAGCGCTTGGACGCCTCGGAGGGCAGCCTGTGCCGGCGGGTGGTGCGGGCGATCGAGACCTCGTCGAAGCGGGCCGCCTCCACCAGCACGTCGACGGTGCCGTCGGAGACCTCGGTGGCCGCACCGCCCATGACCCCGGCCATCCCGATCGGGCCGGAGCCGTCCGTGATCAGCAGGTCCTCGGGGTCCAGCGCGCGCTGCTTGCCGTCGAGCGTGGTCAGCGTCTCGCCCGGCGCCGCCCGGCGGACCCCGATGCCGCCGGTCAGCCTCCCGAGGTCGTAGAAGTGCAGCGGCTGGCCCAGCTCGAGCATCACGTAGTTGGAGATGTCCACCGGCAGGGAGATCGAGCGGATCCCCGCCAGGCGCAGCCGCGCCGACATCCACGGGGGCGTCGGGGCGGTCGCGTCGATGCCGGTCACGGTGCGGGCGACGAACCGGGTGCACCCGGGGTTGCCGTGGATCGGTGCGTCGTCGTCGAGCGCCACGGGGAAGCCGTCCGCGGTGGGCGCCGGCACGCGGGCGGCCACCGTCCCGGCCGGGTCCGTGAAGGGCGCGTGCACGGCGTGGCAGTACTCGCGGGCCACGCCGCGGATCGAGAACGCGTAGCCGCGGTCCGGGGTCACGTTGATCTCCGCGGCCTCGTCGTGCAGCCCCAGCAGCTCGAGGGCGTCCGCGCCGATCTCCGGGTCCAGGCCCAGGGTCGAGAGCACCAGGATGCCGTCGTGGTCCTCGCCGATGCCGAGCTCGCGCACCGAGGCGATCATCCCGGCCGAGGTGTGGCCGTAGGTCTTGCGCGCCGAGATCCGGAAGTCCCCGGGCAGCACCGCACCGGGCAGGGTCACCACGACCTTGTCCCCGACCTCGAAGTTGTGGGCGCCGCAGATGACGCCCTGCACGCCGGAGGGGTCGATGCCCTTGCCGGTGAGCGTCTGCTCCCGGCCCTCGGGCACCACGCGCACGGTGCACCAGTTCACGGTCTTGCCGTTGGAGTGGGTCTCCGGCTCCTTGGAGAGCACCTGGCCGACCACGACCGGGCCCTTCAGGTGGTCCGCGGGGCGGTGCACGTCCTCCTCCTCGAGGCCGACCCGCACCAGGGTCGCCAGGACGTCCTCGGCGGTGGCCTCCGCCGGGACGGGGGCGTGCTCGCGCAGCCATGACAGGGGTACTCGCATGTCTTAGATCTCCATCCCGAAGTGCTCGCTGAAGCGGACGTCGCCCTCGACCATGTCGTGCATGTCGGGGACGTTGTTGCGGAACATCAGGGTCCGCTCGATGCCCATGCCGAACGCGAACCCCGAGTACACCTCGGGGTCGATGCCGGCCGCGCGCAGCACGTTCGGGTGGACCATGCCGCAGCCGCCCCACTCGATCCACTGCGGACCGCCCTTGGCGTTCGGGTGCCACACGTCCAGCTCGGCGGACGGCTCGGTGAAGGGGAAGTAGTTGGGGCGCAGCCGGATCCTCGCCCCGGGGCCGAACATCTGCCGGGCGAAGTGCTCGAGCGTGCCCTTGAGGTCGGCCATGGACAGGCCCTTGTCGACGGCCAGACCCTCGACCTGGTGGAAGACGGGGGTGTGCGTGGCGTCGAGCTCGTCGGTGCGGTAGGTGCGGCCCGGGACGACGACGTAGACCGGCAGCTCGCGGTTCAGCAGCGTGCGCATCTGCACCGGCGAGGTGTGCGTGCGCAGCACCAGGTGCGCCTCGGGCGGGTCCACGAAGAAGGTGTCCTGCAGCTCCCGGGCGGGGTGGTCCGGCTTGAAGTTCAGGGAGTCGAAGTTGTACCACTCGGACTCGACCTCGGGTCCGTCGGCGACCTCCCAGCCCATCGCCACGAACGTCTCGCCGACGCGCTCCATGAGGTTCGTCAGCGGGTGCCGCCCGCCCAGGCGGCGGCGCCGGCCGGCGGCCGTGACGTCCACGGCCTCCTCGACCAGGATCCGGGCGTCCCGCTCCTGCTCGAGCACCGTGGTGCGGGCGGCGATCGCCTGGTTCACGCGGCCGCGGGCCTGGCCCACCAGCTTGCCGGCGGCGGCCTTCTGCGTCTTGTCGAGCGAGCCGATCCGCCGGTTGGCCAGCGCCAGCGGGGACCGGTCCCCCGCGTGGGCGAGCCGGACCTCCTTGAGCTCGTCCAGGTCCTGGGCGGTTCCGACGGCGTGCAGCGCCGCCTCGACGGCGGCGGCGACCGCGGCCTCGTCGGTCGGGTCGACCGCGCCGCTCGGGGCGGTCTCGGGTGGCAGTTCAGACATCAGCTGGCGACTTCTTCGGCTCGGGGACGGCTTCGTCCGGGCACGCCGTTCCCCGGAACGGGGGCCGTGTGCCACGGGAAAGCCCGGATCGGCACGGATCGCGGGCGGGTCCCAGTCTATGGCACCGGCCCCGGGCGCCGCCCAAGTGGTCGCCACGTCCCTGCTGAAGCTCACCGACGGGTTCACCCGGCTGTGGCCCACCGTGGGGAGCCCGGGCATGTACGGGGTGGCCTTCGCGCTCCTGGCGCAGACGCTCCGCTCGATCCCGGTGGGCGTCGCCTATGCCCTGTGGGCGGGTCTGGGCACCGCAGCGATGGTCGCGACCGGCGCCGTGGTCCTGGGCGAGCCCCTCACCGCGACCACGGTGGCCGGGATCGGCCTGGTGATCGCCGGCGTCGTGGTCCTCAACCTGGGCGGGGCGCACTGAGCGGTCCTAGGCTGGGGGCATGACTCCCCCGCTGAGCCGCGCGGCCCGGGTGCGGCAGGTCTGGAACGTGCTGAACCTGTCCACGCCGCTGGGCCTGCTGGTCGCCGCGGCCACCCGCACCAGGGTGGTCCGCGGCCCCGAGGGGCTGGTCCTGGGCTTCGGCTACCGGCCACGGCTGCCGCGGGCCGGGGCCTTCACGGTGGGCAACGTGGTCCTGTTCCGGGCCGGCGCCGAGGACGTGGCGGCCCGCCCCCGTCTGCTGGCCCACGAGTCGCGCCACGCGAGCCAGTGGGCGCGCTGCCTGGGCCTGCCGTTCCTGCCGGCCTACCTCGTGGCCGCGGGGTGGTCGCTGCTGCGCTGCGGGCATCCCGCCCTGCACAACCCCTTCGAGGTGCGCGCGGGCCTCGCCGACGGCGGCTACCGCCCACTACGGTCGCCCGGGCCGTGACTGACCACGATGGCCTCGACTGACCACGGGATCCCACGGGATCCCGTGGTCAGTCACAGCTTCCGTGGTCAGTCGGCGAGGTGGGCGAGCAGGGCGTGCACGATCGGCAGGTCGGCCGGGATCCAGGGCAGCGCGAGCGCGGCGGCGGGGTCGTCCAGCGGGAGCCACCGCACTGCCAGGTGGTCCTCCCCCACCACCGGCCGGGGGTGGCCGCCGACCGCCACAGCCGTCCAGACGCGCATCGCCGCGGTGTCGGTGAGCGGCCAGCCCTGCGGGTGCGGACCGTGCACCTCCGCGAGGAGCCGCACGTACACGCCGAGCTCCTCGGCGCACTCCCGCACCAGGGCCTGCTCGCAGCGCTCGCCCGGCTCCTGCTTGCCGCCGGGGAACTCCCACAGGCCGCGCAGGGCCTCGGGGTAGGCCCGCTGCGCGGCGAGGAAGGCCGTGGGGCGCTCGGCGTCGTCGAGCAGGGCGGCGCCCACCACCTGGGTGCGGTACGCGGCCGGCAGCGGCACGGTCATCGGTTCGGCTGCCCGGCCCCGGGGCGCCGCTGGGCGCG
The DNA here is from genome assembly GCF_040981195.1 of Kocuria oxytropis. NCBI lineage: Bacteria > Bacillati > Actinomycetota > Actinomycetes > Micrococcales > Micrococcaceae > Kocuria > Kocuria oxytropis. The sequence goes on from NZ_JAVFXA010000006.1 coordinate 27,869, forward strand.
CGCGGAGGCGTAGAGGCACACGGTGGCGGCGGTGCCCACGTTGAGGGACTCCGCCCGGCCGTGCACCGGCACGGCGACGCGGTGGTCGGCCAGCGCCTTCTCCTCCTCCGACAGCCCCCGGGCCTCGTTGCCGAACAGCCACACGGTGGGCCGGGCCAGATCGTAGCCGCCGGGCACGCCGTCCGCCCCGGCGGCGCGGGCCGCAGAGGCGTCCTGGAGGGCGTCGAGGTCGACGTCCCCGTGGCCGTCGGCGGCGAGCACGCCGCAACCCGCCGCGCGGGCGGCCTCCAGCAGCGACGGCAGGTCGGCGCCGACGACCACCGGCAGGTGGAAGAGGGACCCCGCGGTGGAGCGGACGGTCTTGGGGTTGTAGACGTCCACGCTGCCGGCGCTCAGGACCACGGCGTCCGCGCCCGCGGCGTCCGCGGCGCGCAGCACGGTGCCGGCGTTGCCGGGGTCCTGGACCCGGGCCAGCACGGCCACGAGCCGCGGCCGGGCCGCGAGCACGGCGCCGAGGTCGGCGTCCAGGGGACGGCACACGACGACGACGCCCTGCGGGGTCACCGCGTCGCTCATGGCGGCGAGGACCTCCCGGGTCACGAGGCGGACGAACACGGAGCGGTCCTGGGCCACGCGCTCGAGCAGGGCCGTGATGTCCGGGTGGCGCTCCAGGGCGTCCTCGGTGACGTAGACGGCGTCCACGCACGGGGACTCCAGGTGCCGGGCCAGGGCCTCCCGGGCGTTCTGGGGCCCCTCGGCGAGGAACAGCCCGCGCTTGGAACGCGCGGAGCGCCCGGCCAGTCCCGCGACGTCCCGGACCCGATCGGCTCGGGGGTTGGACATCGGCTGGGCGGCCAGGCGCTCCGTGAGGTTCACTGCTCCGACTGGGCTCAGGCGGCGGCTTCGCGCGGCGCGGAGGTGTCCTCGGGCAGGGCGTTCTTGGCGATCTCGACCAGACCGGCGAAAGCCTTCTCGTCGTTGACGGCCAGCTCGGCCAGCATGCGGCGGTCGACCTCCACCTCGGCGGCCTTCAGGCCCTGGATGAAGCGGTTGTAGGTCAGGCCGTTGGCGCGGGCCGCGGCGTTGATGCGCTGGATCCACAGCCGGCGGAAGTCGCCCTTGCGCTTCCGGCGGTCGTTGTAGCTGTAGACGAACGAGTGGGTGACCTGCTCCTTCGCCTTGCGGTACAGGCGCGAGCGCTGGCCGCGGTAGCCGGAGGCCTGCTCGAGGATTTCCCGGCGCTTCTTGTGGGCGTTGACCGCCCGCTTCACACGTGCCACGTGTGTACTCCTTCACTTCGGTCCCGGCCGCTCGGCCGGGAGGTCAAATCTGTGCGGGGCGGGGAGGCTGGCTCCCCGGAGGATGCGGAGGGGTCTACTTGCCCAGCATCTTCTTGATGACCTTGGCGTCGCCGGGGGCCACGATCTGGTCGGAGGCCAGGCGGCGGGTCAGCCGGGAGGACTTGTGCTCCAGGTAGTGGCGGCGGTTGGCCTGCTGGCGCTTCACCTTGCCGCTGCCGGTGAGCTTGAAGCGCTTCTTCGCCCCGCTGTGGGTCTTCATCTTCGGCATCTGGGCCGCTCTCCTTACGATTCGTCCGGTGGTGGCCACCGGAGGGCACGGCGACGTCCGCCGCACCTCCACGGTGCCCCTGCTGCACGGCCGGGACCGGCCGCTCAGCGCGGGGCGCTGTCAGTTCTGCTCCGCTCGCGCGGAAGGTTTCGTGCTCCGCTCAGGCCTGGGGGCCGGGCTTGGCACCCGGCTTGGGCCCGGGCCGGGGGGCCTTCGGCGCCGCGGCCGGAGCCTGGGGCGCCGGGGCCTTGGGTGCCGGCGGCTTCGGGGCGGCCTTCGGCGCCGGGGTCTCGACGACCTCGGGCTCCGGGGCCGGGGCCTCGGCGACCGCGGGCTCCTCGACGTTCTCGGGGGCCGGCACCGTCTCCTGGACCTCGGGCTCCGGTGCCGGCTGCTGCACCGGCTCCTCGGCCTGTCCGGCCCGCTCCCGCAGCTCGGCCGGGAACGCGTCCCCGATCGACTGGGTCACGGGCTCCGCGGAGGACGTGTCGACCTTGTCCTTGGCCTTGCGCTCGTTCTCGGCCTTCGCCTCGTCGCGCTGCTTCTGGCGGCGCGCCTCGGCCTTGGCCTCGGCCTTGTTCTTGAGCGGGCCCACGACCATCACCATGTTGCGGCCGTCCACCCGGGGGCTGGACTCGACCGCGCCGACCTCCGCGACGTCGTTCGCGAAGCGCTCGAGCAGGCGGACGCCCATCTCGGGGCGCTGCTGCTCGCGACCGCGGAACTGGATCATGGCCTTGACCTTGTCGCCGGCCCCGAGGAACCGCTTGGCGTGGCCGACCTTGGTCTCGTAGTCGTGGGTGTCGATCTTGAGCCGGAACCGGACCTCCTTGAGGACCGTGTTCGTCTGGTTCTTGCGCGACTCCCGGGCCTTGACCGCGGCCTCGTACTTGTACTTGCCGAAGTCCATGAGCTTGGCCACCGGCGGCTTGGCGTTGGGCGCCACCTCGACCAGATCGAGATCCGATTCGCGGGCCAGCCTCAGTGCGTCCTCGACGCGGACGATGCCGACCTGCTCGCCTGCGGGTCCGACGAGACGGACTTCGGGGACTCGGATTCTGTCATTGATACGTGGATCGCTAATGCCGTGCTCCTGATGTTCTGCGTGATCGCCCGGAGGTTTCCGGGGACCTCATGGTCCGGACCGGTCCGCAACGACAAAAGCCCCCGCTGCGGTCGGCAAGCGGAGGCTCATCGGTGCGCCGCCCGGGGGTGGCGCGCTGCGCGGCGGAGCGGACGGGAGGTGTCCCGGCCGTGCCGTCGTGCGGACGATGTCGTCGCGGACCCGGTGGCCGTGCTGCGGTCCGCCGAGGGATCGGGGGCCGTGGCCGGCGCGGGTGGGAGTCTCCTCCACTTGCACACTGCCGACCAGTCTAGCCCATGGGCCGCCGGTTCGGGAAACGGCGGGCGGGCGCGGAGTCACTCGTCCTCGGTGCTGTGCAGGGCCCGGCGGGCCGAGAGCAGCTCGGTCTCCGGCCGGGCGGCGACGAAGCGCTCGACCTCGTCGAGCACCTCGACGAGCCGGGCGGCGTCGGCCGCGACCACGGCGGTGCCCACGAGGGCGCGGCGGTGCAGGTCGAGGTGGCCGACCTCGGCGGCCGTCACCGGGAACCGGCGGCGCAGCTCCGCGACCAGGGGCCGGACCACCGAGCGCTTGCCCTTGAGGGAGTGGACGTCCCCGAGGAGGACGTCGAACTCGATCCAGCCGATCCACACGGTGCCCCACCTCCCGGTCTCCCCTGCAGGATAGTGCGGGGAGCCCGCGGGCGGGTCCGGGCGGCGCCCGGCGGTGTGGCAGAGTTGGGCCATGACTTCCGAGAACACCTTCCGCTTCGACGACGACGCCGCACGGTCCGGCCAGGAGATCCCGCAGGAGACGGTCAGCGCCGTCGACGAGCAGATGCGCGACATCGCGGAGGTCCCCGCCATCGAGGTCATCACGACCGCTGCCGTGCACCTCATGAGCGCGGCCGCCGTGAAGTGCGGGCTCGCCGCGGGCGAGGACGCCGAGGAGCTCAAGGACCTCGACGAGGCGCGCAAGCTCATCACCGCGCTGGCCGGGTTCGTCACGGCCGCGGCCCCGGAGATCGGCTCGCAGCACGCCGCCCCGCTGCGCGACGGCCTGCGCACCCTGCAGCTGGCGTTCCGCGAGGCCTCGGTCTACCCGGACGCCCCCGGCCAGGGGCCCGGCGAGCGGTTCACGGGCCCCGTCAGCTGAGAACCCTCGGCACGCGTGCGGCGGGCTGATCCGGGATCCCCGGGTCAGCCCGCTGTCGTGAGGCGCAGCTGCATCGAGTCCACGTCCTCCGCGAGGGCCGGCTCCACGCTCAGCCGGGCCTGGAAGCGGGCGAGGACGTCGTCCAGCCGCGCCCGGTCGAGGCCGGCCCGCAGGGAGAGCACCACCGCCAGCTCGGGGCCGGTCCCACCACCGCTGACGACCGATCCGTCCGCGGCGCGCGCCGCCACCCCGTCGCCGGGGGCCGTGCCCACCGCGAGGACCCCGGGCAGGTCCTCGGCGCAGCGCAGGACGGCCGCCTCGACCGCCGGGCTGCGGTAGGAGGGCGTCCAGGTCCTGCCCTGGGCCAGCGCCCAGAGCGCCGGGCGGCGCACGACGAACGGCAGGTCCGCGCCCGGGTCGAGCACCAGCAGCTGGGTGCCGTCCTGGACCGCGGCCACGGCGGCCCGGCGGACGTCCGTGGCCACGGGCCGCGCCCGGTCGTGCCAGCGCGCGAGGGCCGCCGTGGAGGAGAAGACGGGCAGCACCGCACGGCCGTCCGCCGACCGCAGGGACACGAGCGCCATGTCGGCCTCCTTGTCGGCCACCAGACCGGCCTCCGTGACGGTCGAGGCCGAGACCTCGGCCACCACGGGCACGAACACCCGGGTCCCGGCGAGCGCGGCGACCACCGCGGCCTCGTCCCCCGTGCCCGCGCGCAGGGCCCGGAGGGCCTCGAGCACGGCCGGGGCGGCGGTGCCGTCGTCGTCGGGGAACCGGTGGGTGTGGCTGGTGCCCTCCCCCAGGTCGCGCCCGGCCCAGGCCTGGCCGCCGGTGTCCTCCGTGCCGCCCGCGCCCGCGAGCTGGGCGGCGATGTGCGCCGGCAGGGGCCGCTCCGTCACCGCGCCCCCGGGCGGCCCGCCACGTCGAGGGCCTCCTCGAGGGTGAACCGGCCCGCGTAGAGGGCCTTGCCCACGATGGCGCCCTCGACGCCCGAGGGCACGAGGGTGCGCAGGGCGGCGAGGTCCTCGAGGGAGGAGATCCCGCCGGAGGCGACCACGGGCTTGTCGGTGCGGGTCGCGACCTGCTGCAGCAGCTCCAGGTTGGGGCCCTTCAGCGTGCCGTCCTTGGTGACGTCGGTGACCACGTAGCGGGCGCAGCCGTGGTCCTCGAGGCGGTCCAGGACCTCCCACAGGTCCCCGCCCTCCTCGGTCCAGCCGCGGGCGGCGAGCACGGTGCCCCGCACGTCCAGGCCCACCGCGATGACGTCCCCGTGCTCGGCGATGACCTTCCGCGTCCACTCGGGGTTCTCGAGGGCCGCGGTGCCCAGGTTGATCCGGGCGGGGTCCAGGGACAGGGCGCGCTCCAGCGAGGCGTCGTCGCGGATGCCGCCGGACATCTCCACCTTCAGCTCGAGCTCGGCGGCGACGCGGCGGAGCACGTCGATGTTGTCGCCGCGGCCGAAGGCGGCGTCGAGGTCCACGAGGTGGATCCACTCGGCGCCGGCCTCCTGCCAGGCGAGGGCCGCCTCGAGCGGGTCGCCGTAGCCGGTCTCGGAGCCGGCCTCGCCCTGGACCAGGCGCACGGCCTGGCCGTCCGCGACGTCGACGGCGGGCAGCAGCTGGAGGCGGGGGGTCTCGCTCAGGGGCATGGGATCTCTCTTCTCGGGGTCGGGGTGTGGGACGGGTGGGCGGTGCTCAGCGGCCCTGGAACCAGGCGTACCAGCCGTAGCCGATCAGGGCGAGAGCCACGGTGGCCAGGAGGACGACGGTCCAGACGGGCTTCTTCTGCTGCTGGAAGGAGATGGCCCCGCCGGCGAAGAACGCCCCGAGCACCATCACGAGGACGGCGGCGGTCACGCCGCGCCGTCCCCGGTCCCCGGGGCCGGCCTGCCGGCCAGGGTGTCCCCGCCGAGGGGGTCGCCGGCCTTGAGGTGGTCGAGCCGTCCGGTGCGCGGCAGGGTGCCGAGCCAGTTGCGCAGCAGCTGGATGCCGGCCGCGGAGGACTTCTCGGGGTGGAACTGGGTGGCGCACAGGGGGCCGTTCTCCACGGCCGCGACGAAGCGCCCGCCGTGGTCGGACCAGGTCACCTGCGGCGGCCGCATCTTCTCGATGCTCTGCGGGAAGTCCCACTCCTGCACGCCGTAGGAGTGCACGAAGTAGAACCGCTCGTCCTCGATCCCCCGGAACAGCACGGAGCCCTCGGGCGGGTCGACCGTGTTCCAGCCCATGTGCGGGACCACGTCCGCCTTGAGCCGTTCGACGACGCCGGGCCACTCGCCCATGCCCTCGGTCTGCCGGCCGTGCTCCACCCCGGACTCGAAGAGGACCTGCAGGCCCACGCAGATGCCGAGCACGGGGCGGCCCCCGGCCAGGCGGCGGCCGATGAGGCGCAGCCCGTCCACGGAGCGCAGCCCCTCCATGACGGCGGCGAACGCCCCGACGCCGGGGACCACGAGGCCGTCGGCGTCGAGCACCGCCTCGGGGTCGGCGCTGAGCACCACGTCCGCCCCGGCGGCCTCGAGGGCGCGCACGGCCGAGCGCACGTTGCCGGCCCCGTAGTCGAGGACCGTGACGGTGGGCCGGGAGCCGCCGGGGCCCGTGGTGTCGTCCTCGGTGCTCACAGGGCTCCCTTCGTGGACGGGATGCCGTGCACCCGGGGGTCGGGCTCCACGGCCTGGCGCAGGGCGCGGGCCAGGGCCTTGAACTGGGCCTCGGCGATGTGGTGCGGGTCCCGGCCGGCCAGCAGGGTCACGTGCAGGCAGATCCCGGCGTGGTGGGCCAGGGACTCGAAGACGTGCTGGACCATGGAGCCGGTGAAGTGCCCGCCGATGAGGTGGTACTGCTGGCCCTCCGGCTCACCGGTGTGCACCACGTAGGGCCGCCCCGAGATGTCGACCACGGCGTGGGCCAGGGCCTCGTCCAGGGGGACCGTGGCCTCGCCGAAGCGGCGGATCCCGGCCTTCTCGCCCAGCGCCTGGCGCAGGGCGTCCCCGAGCACGATCGCGGTGTCCTCGACGGTGTGGTGGACGTCGATGTGGGTGTCGCCGGTGGACCGGATCCGCATGTCGATCAGCGAGTGCTTCGACAGCGCGGTCAGCATGTGGTCGTAGAACGGCACGGAGGTGTCGATGTCGTTCTTGCCGGTGCCGTCGAGGTCGATCTCGACGGACACCGTGGACTCGCTCGTGCGCCGCTCCAGGGCGGCGCGGCGGGACGCCCGGGGGCCGGTGGTGGTCTGGTCGCTCATTCGGTGGGAACTCCTCGCGGGCGCGGCCCGGCCGTCGGCGGGCCGCGGGTGGTCCGGGCCGGGCCGCGCGGCGGCGCCCGGGATCCGGTGGTGGTGGTCTGCTTCCATGCTATCCGGGACGGGAGGGCCCCTGCCCGGGGGCGGTCAGCGGCCGGAGACGATCCGCTCCATGCTGGCCAGGAACGCGGTGGTCTCCTCCTCGGTGCCGGCCGTGACCCGCAGGTGGCCGGGGATCCCGACGTCCCGCACGAGCACCCCGTCCTGGAGCAGCGCCTCCCACATGCCCCGGGAGTCGTCCATGCCGCCGAAGAACACGAAGTTCGAGTCGGACTCGGCCGGCCGCAGACCGAGCCGCACCAGGCCCTCGACGATCCGGTCGCGCTGGCGCTTGATGTCCTCCACGGTGGCCAGCAGCGACCCCGAGTGGCGCAGCGCCGCCAGGGCCGTGGCCTGGGTGACGGCCGAGAGGTGGTAGGGCAGCCGGACGAGGCGCACGGCGTCGGCGACCTCGGGGGCCGCCGCGAAGTAGCCCAGCCGGGCCCCCGCGAGCGCGAAGGCCTTGCTCATGGTGCGGGAGACGATCAGCCGGGGACGGCCCTCGAGCAGCGACAGCGCGGTGGCGGTGCCGCGGTGGGAGAACTCGGCGTACGCCTCGTCGACGACCACGACCGTGCGGAACTCCTCCCCCGCCTCGTACACGGCGGTGACCACGTCCGTGCCCAGCGCCGTGCCGGTCGGGTTGTTGGGCGAGCACAGGAAGACGACGTCCGGGCGGTGCCGGCGCACCTGCTCGGCCGCGGACTCCGCGCTCAGCCCGAAGTCCGCCGCGCGCTCCCCGGCCACGAAGCCGGTGTGCGTGCCGGAGGCCAGCAGCGGGTACATGGAGTAGGTGGGCACGAAGGTCAGCAGGGAGCGCCCGGGGCCGCCGAAGGCCTGGAGGATCTGCTGCAGGATCTCGTTGGAGCCGTTGGCCGCCCACAGGTTCTCGGGTCCGAGGCCGTGGCCGAGGTACGCGGCGAGCTCCTCGCGCAGGGCGGTGAACTCGCGGTCCGGGTACCGGTTGAGGGACCGGGCCGCCTCGGTCACCTCCTGGACGATGGCCGCGTGCACGTCGGCCGGGACCGGGTGGGTGTTCTCGTTGGTGTTCAGCGCCACGGCGACGTCGAGCTGCGGGGCGCCGTACGGGGCGCGGCCGCGCAGGTCGTCGCGGAGCGGGAGGGCGTTGAGTCGGTCCAGGTTCTGCGTCACCCGGACAGTTTAGTGCTCCGCTCAGCCGGCCGGGACCTCGAGGAGCTGACCGGCCACGAGCACGGAGCTGTCCAGGTCGTTGAGCTCCACGATCTCGTCCATGACGTCCCGCGGGTCCCGGTCGGGGTCGGCGGCCACGGCCAGCTCCCACAGGCTCTGCCCGGGGAACACGGTGGCCTGCTCGGTGCCGGCGCCCGGGACCGGCGCGCTCGTGGCGGTGGCCGTGGAGGGGACGAGGAAGACGACCGCGAGCACGACCAGGGCGGCGGAGCCGGCCAGGACGGGCAGCCCCAGGAACACGAGGCGGCCGCGGCGGGTCAGGGTCAGCGGGGTGCGGGGGCGCGCGGGGCGGGCACGGCGGAGCGCGCGGCCGAGACCCCGGGCGGGCCCCGCGGGCTCGCGGCGGCGGGTGACGACGGCGCTGAGGGTGGCACTGGCACTCATGACATGAACTCCTTGACGTTCCCGCACGGGGCGGGCGATCTCGAACACCGGTTCGCTCGACGGCCTCTGCGGGCCTGCATTCGATCGAACATACTTTCGAACACCGATGACCCATGTCTAGCACGTGTCTGCGAACGCTGTCGACACCGGTTCGTACAGATGTTTGAACACCCACGGCGTGTCGCCTAGGCTGAGGGCAGGTTCAGGCCTCCGGCCGGCGCGCGCTGCGGACCCCCGGCGCCTGCCGACCGGGATCCATCGAACCACCCGGGTCCGACATCGGAACCGGGACCGCGCAGACCGGCGGCGGCACCAGCGGCCGGACGGGAAAGGACGACGCCCCCATGGCCCAGCCCCCCACCCCCGAGGAGTCCCCCGCCCGGGGCTCCCGCCCCGGGGCGCGCTCGCGCGGCCGCGGGCTCAGCGTGCGCCAGCGCACGATCCTCGAGGCCATCCAGCGCTCCATCGCCGAGCACGGCTATCCGCCGTCCATGCGGGAGATCGGGGACCTCGTGGGCCTGGCCTCCCTCTCGAGCGTCACTCACCAGCTCTCCCAGCTCGAGAAGCTGGGCTACCTGCGCCGCGACCCCAAGCGCCCGCGGGCGATGGAGGTGCTCACCCCCCTGCGGCTGAGCGGCAGCGGCGCCGAGGAGACCACCGGGGCCGCGGCCGAGCCCTCCGAGCGCACGGCGCGCCCCGCGGTTCGCGACTCCGTGGCGGAGCTGTCCACCTCCGCGGACGTGACGATGGTCCCGCTGGTCGGCCACATCGCCGCCGGCGGGCCGATCACGGCCGAGCAGGCCGTCGAGGACGTCCTCGCGCTGCCCCGCCAGCTGGTCGGGCACGGCGAGCTGTTCATGCTGCGCGTGAAGGGGGACTCCATGATCGACGCCGCGATCTGCGACGGCGACTGGGTGGTGGTGCGCCGGCAGAGCGCGGCCGACAACGGGGACATCGTGGCGGCGCTGCTCGACGACGAGGCCACGGTCAAGACCTTCCGGCAGCGGGACGGGCACACGTGGCTGCTGCCGCAGAACACCCGCTACGAGCCGATCCTCGGAGACCACGCCACCGTCATGGGCAAGGTCGTCTCGGTGCTGCGCAGCCTCTGAGCCGCATCCCGCCCCTGCCGGGCCCCCCGCCGACGGCGGGGGCCCGGCGGCCCGTGGAGAGCCGCTAGCTAGCTAGCCCGTGGCGAGCCGCTGCAGCGCCCCGAGCACCACCGAGCGATCGGTGGTGGTCCACAGCGGCGGCAGGGACCCGCGGAGGAAGCCGCCGTAGCGGGCGGTGGCGATCCGGGAGTCCAGGATCGCCACGACGCCGCGGTCCCCGCCCGCGCGGATGAGCCGCCCGGCCCCCTGGGCCAGCCGCACGGCCGCGTGCGTGGCGGAGACGGACATGAAGCCGTTGCCGCCGGCCCGTTCCGCGGCGCGGGCGCGAGCGCTGGCCAGCGGGTCGTCCGGGCGCGGGAAGGGGATCCGGTCGATCATCACGAGCCGGCACGAGGCGCCGGGGACGTCGACGCCCTGCCACAGGCTCATCGTGCCGAACAGGCTCGTGGACGGGTCCTCGGTGAACTCCTGGACGAGGCCGGCGAGCGAGGACTCCCCCTGGCACAGGATCGGCAGGTCGGTGCGCGCCCGCAGGGCCTCGGCCGCCTCCTCCGCGGCGCGGCGGGAGGAGAAGAGCCCCAGGGCCCCGCCCCGGGAGGCCTCCAGGAGGGCGAGCATCTCGTCCAGCTGGGCCTCCGTGAGCCGGCGGCCGGGCTTCTCCAGGTGCCCGGCGAGGTAGAGGATGCCCTGCCTCGGGTAGTCGAACGGGCTGCCGACGTCCACGCCCTCCCAGCGCGGTGCGCCCTCGCCGCGCAGGCCGAGGGCGCCGGCGGCGGAGTCGAAGGACGAGCCGACGGACAGGGTCGCCGAGGTGAGGACCACGGTGCGGCCGTCGAACAGGCCCTCCCGCAGGGTGCCCGCCACGCTGAGCGGCGCCACGTGCAGGGTCGCCGGGTCGGTGACCTCGGCGGGCACGTAGCCGCGGCTGGGCTCCCAGCCGCCCTGCCGGGAGATCCACAGCACCTCGCGGTGCTCCTCGGCGGCGAGGAGGCGCTCGGCCAGGTCGAGCACGTCGCTCACCCGGGAGCGGGCCATCTGCCGGCCCGCGTCCGCGTCCTTCTCCCCGGGACCGGCCTTGGACTCGGTCATGACGGTGCGGGCGGCGTCCCGGATCTCGGCCACGGCCGCCGCCTGGGCCTCCCCCAGGCCGCGGTGGAGCAGCTCGGCGGGAGCACCGGCGAGGGCCGCCTCGAGACGGGCGGCGCCGGCTGTGAGGGCGTCGGGGCTCGCCGAGGTGTGCTTGCGCACGGACGCGGCGGCCGAGCGGACCGTGGCCGCCGAGAGCTGACCGGTGACGGCGCCCGTCACCCGGTCCTGGAGCTCGTGGGCCTCGTCGATGACCACGACGTCGTGCTCGGGCAGCACGGTGACGCCCTCGAACGCGTTGATCGCGAGCAGGGCGTGGTTGGTGATGACGATGTCGGCCTCGCCCGCCCGCTGCTTGGCGAGCTCGGCGAAGCAGTCCTCGACCAGGGGGCAGCCGCGGCCCAGGCACTCCTTGGCGGTGACCGACACCTGGCGCCAGGCGCGGTCGCTGACGCCCGGGAGCACGTCGTCCCGGTCCCCGGTGGCGGTGTCCCGGGCCCACTCCCGCAGCCGCTGGACCTCCTGGCCCAGGCGTCCCGGGTTCTCGGCGGCCTCCGGCTGCGCCGCGCCGGGGTGCGGGGCGGCGTCCGGCAGGGTGAACAGCGCCCCGGGGTCGTCGTCGGACGGATAGCCACCCTCGATCTTGTGCAGGCACGCGTAGTTGCTGCGCCCCTTGAGCAGGGCCACGTCCACGTCGCGCTCGAGCTCGCCCTCCAGGGCCGCCAGCAGGCGCGGCACGTCCCGGCCCACGATCTGCGACTGCAGCGCGAGCGTGGCCGTGGCCACGACCACCGGCTTGTCCGCGTGCTGGGCGTGCGCCACGAGCGGGGCCAGGTAGGCCAGGGACTTCCCGGTGCCCGTCCCCGCCTGGACCAGCAGGTGCCGGCCGCGGTCCAGGGCCTCGGCGACCTTGGCGGTCATCAGGCGCTGGCCGTCCCGGACCTGCCCGCCCATCGCGGTGACGGCGGTGTCCAGCAGGGTCAGGGCGTCCTGGGCTCCGGGCAGGGTCTCGGGGCGCACGTCCGGCAGATCGTGCCCGGCCCCGTCCACGACGGCGGTGGCCACGCGCTCAGGCGCTCTCGGCGCCGAAGCCGGGAGCGTCCTCGGGGGCGAACTCCGCGAGCTCGGCGGCGAGGTCCTCGCGGACCTTCACGAGCAGGTGGGTGCCCTCGGCCAGGTGCTCGGTGCGCAGGATCTCGGCGTCCCACTCGTGGAGCCGGCTGACCACGTCCCCGCGCCGGTACGGGACCAGCAGCTCCAGCACCGTCTCGGGGCGCGGGATGGACTCGCTGATCCGCTGCCGGAGCTCGTCGATGCCCTCCCCGGTGCGGGCGGAGACCACCACCACATTGCGCTCGCGCTGCTTGATCCGCTCGACCACGAACGGGTCGGCGGCGTCCACCTTGTTCAGCACGATGATCTCGGGGATGTTCTGGGCGTCGATGTCCGCGAAGACCTGGCGCACCGCGCGGATCTGCCCCTCCGGGTCCGGGTGGGAGGCGTCCACCACGTGCAGGATCAGGTCGGAGTCGGCGACCTCCTCCAGGGTGGAGCGGAACGCCTCGACGAGCTGCGTGGGCAGGGAGCGGACGAAGCCCACGGTGTCGGAGAGCGTGTAGCCGATGCCGTCCGGGGTCTGCGCCCGGCGGACCGTGGGGTCCAGGGTGGCGAACAGGGCGTTCTCCACCAGCACCCCCGCGTCCGTGAGCCGGTTCAGGAGCGAGGACTTGCCCGCGTTGGTGTAGCCGGCGATCGCCACGGACGGCACGGAGTGCCGGCGGCGGTTGAGCCGCTTGGTCTCGCGGGCCGGTTTCATGGCGGCGATCTCGCGCCGCAGCTTCGCCATGCGGGTGCGGATCCGGCGGCGGTCCAGCTCGATCTTGGTCTCGCCGGGGCCGCGGGAGCCGATGCCCTCACCGGCCGCGGCCCGGCCACCGGCCTGCCGGGACAGGGACTCGCCCCAGCCGCGCAGGCGCGGGAGCAGGTACTCGAGCTGGGCGAGCTCGACCTGGGCCTTGCCCTCCTTGGACTTGGCGTGCTGGGCGAAGATGTCGAGGATCAGCCCGGTCCGGTCGATGACCTTGACCTTGACGACGTCCTCCAGGGCGCGCCGCTGGGAGGGGGCGAGCTCGGAGTCGACGACGACGGTGTCCGCGCCGGTCGCGGCGACGATGTCCCGCAGCTCCTTGGCCTTGCCCGAGCCCAGGTACGTGGCCGGGTCCGGCTTGGTGCGGCGCTGGACGATGCCGTCGAGCACCTCGGAGCCCGCGGTCTCGGCGAGCGCGGCCAGTTCCCGCAGGGAGTTCTCGGCCTCGGCGAGCGGGCCCTCCGTCCACAGCCCGGCGAGCACCACGCGCTCGAGGCGCAGCTGACGGTACTCGAGCTCGGTGACGTCCTCGAGCTCGGTGGACAGGCCCGCGACGCGGCGCAGGGCGCGCCGCTCCTCGAGGTCCTGCTGGTCGCCGTCGTGGACGGTGTGCCCGTCCTCGGCGTCGGCGAGCTCGCGGGCCCGGCCGGAGAGCCGGCCGGTCGCCGGGGAGCCGTCCTCGGGGGCGGCGTCCTGGCCGGCCTCCTGCCCGGCGGCCTGCTCCCGGGCGCGGGCCCGGGAGAGCACGCGCTCGACGACGTCCTCCAGGTCCTGCCGGCTCAGGCCGTTCTCGGGCTCCGCGGCGGTGCGGGGCTCGGCAGGGGTTTCACGGGGGTGGGTCATGGTTCCTTTCGGACGGGCTGCTGATCGGTCCATTCTAGGGTCGGCGCCGGACATCCCGGCGGCGGAGGCGGAGCGTCCCGCCGGAGCGGGGCGGGACCGGCGGCGGGCGCCGTCGGCGGCACCGGACGCTGTCGGTAGCATGGGACGCTATGGCACCGCCTCCCGACTCCCCCGATCCCCTGGCCGGCCCGGTGAGCCCGAACCCGGCGACCGAGCACTACTTCTCCGAGGACCCCTCGGCCCCCGAGGTCCGGCGCTCCGTGGCCGTGACCCTGCGGGGACGGGAGGTCGTGCTGCAGACCGCGAACGGGGTGTTCAGCCCGCGGGGCCTCGACAAGGGAACGTCCGTGCTGCTGGAAAATGTTCCCGATCCCGCCGGCACGGAGCTCCTGGACATCGGCTGCGGATGGGGTCCGATCGCCCTGAGCCTGGCCGGGGCGGCCCCGGGGGCCCGCGTCACGGCCGTGGACGTCAACGAGCGCTCGCTGCGGCTCACCCGGGACAACGCGGCGGCCCTGGGGCTGAGCGCCGTGGAGGCCCTGCTCCCGGAGCAGGTGCCCGCGGACCGGCGGTTCGACACCATCTGGTCGAACCCGCCCGTGCGGATCGGCAAGCAGCAGCTGCACGAGCTGCTCCTGCGGTGGCTGCCGCGGCTGGCCCCCGGCGGGTCGGCGTGGCTGGTGGTGCAGAAGAACCTCGGTGCCGACTCCCTGCAGCGGTGGCTGGCCACCGCGCTGGGCGGCGGTTTCCGGGTCTCCCGGCACAGCACCGACAAGGGGTTCCGCGTCCTGCTGGTCGAGCGCCCGGCCTGAGCCGGGGCCGGACGCCGTCCGGGCCCCGTGGCCGGGTTCCGGGCACGGGCCCCGGCCGCCGGCGGGGCCGAGCGGACGGGACGCACCGGCCGGTGCGGCCGGTGCGGCCGGTGCGGCCGGGGCCTCAGACGAAGGTGCCGTCGGCCACCAGCACGGCCGGTCCCGCCAGCACCACGTGCTCGGCGCCGTCGGGCGCCGGGACGAACGTCACGGACACGACGCCGCCGGGCACCTGCACCAGCCACTGGTCGGGGGCGGTGGCGCCGCCCCAGAAGCGGGTCGCGGCCGCCGCGGCGCACGCTCCGGTCCCGCAGGACTGGGTCTCGCCCACACCGCGCTCGTGCACGCGCATCCGGACGCGGCCCACTCCGTCGTCGTCGCCGTCGGCGGGGACCACGAACTCGACGTTGGTCCCGTCCGCGGGCTCGGGGCGCACCACCGGGGCGGTGTGCAGTCCGAGCTGGTCGAGCTTCTCCCCCTCCGCGAGCGCCACGACGGTGTGGGGGTTGCCCATGCCGATCGACAGGGCCGGGCGGGGCACCTTCAGCCCCTCGGCGGTCACGACGGCGTCCGAGCCGCGGGACCGGGCCGCCTCGCCGTCGAGGAAGGTCCACGGGCCCATGTCCACGGCGTAGCCGGAGTCGGTGCGGGCCACGGTCTTCACGCCGGCGCGCGTGCCGATGCGCAGGACCTCCCCCTCGGGGACCTCCGCGAGGCCGCGCCGGAGCAGGTAGTGGACGAAGACCCGCACCCCGTTGCCGCACATCTCGGCGACGGAGCCGTCGTTGTTGCGGTAGTCCATGTACCACTCGGCGTCGGGCGCCGTTTCCAGCAGGGCCCGTCCCTCCGGGATGGCCTCGGAGCGCACGGCGCGGATCAGCCCGTCGCCCCCGATGCCGCGGTGGCGGTCGCACACCAGGGTCACCAGCTCGGCGTCCAGGACCAGGTCCGCCCGCGGGTCGGTGAGCAGCACGAAGTCGTTGCCCGTGCCGTGGCCCTTGGTGAAGTCACGGCCCCGGAGCTCCCCCCACGGGCCGGTGTCCGTGGCGGGGTCGGTGTCCGCGGCGGAGACGTGTGCGGGGTCGGTGTCCGTGGCGGGAGCGGGAGCGGTGTCCGTGGCGCGGCCGGTGTCCGCGGCCGGGCCGGAGACCGGTGCGGTGGCGGGGGCGGCGGGGGCGGGGTCGGTGTCCTCGGGCGGTGCGGTGCGGGGCTGGGCGGAAGTCACCCGGCCATGATACGCGGCGCCCGCCGGGCGCCCCGCGGAGCGGGGCGGCTCACCGGTGGTCCGGGTGCTCCTCCACCAGCCGTGCGGCGCGGTCCACGAGCCTTGGCCCGGCCGGGTCCAGCCAGTGCACCCGCGGGTCCGCGCGGAACCACGTCCGCTGGCGGCGGGCGAAGCGGCGGGTGGCCACCACGGTGGCCTCGGCGGCCTGCGCCGCGGTGGCCCGGCCGTCCAGGACGTCCAGGAACTGCCCGTACCCCAGGGCCCGGGAGGCCGTGCGTCCCTCGCGCAGTCCGCGCGCCGCCAGGGCGCGGACCTCGGCCTCGAGCCCGGCCTCGACCATCGCCCCGACGCGCCGGGCCAGCCGGTCGTGCAGCACGGACCGCTCGAGCTCGAGGCCGATCTGCACCGTGGGCCGCACGTGCTCCCGGCGGGGCATGAACGCGGTGAAGGGGCGGCCGGTCAGCTCCCAGACCTCCAGGGCGCGCACGAGCCGCCGGTCGTCCCGCAACCGGGCGGCCGACTCCGGGTCCACCTGCCGCAGCCGCTCCCGCAGGGGACCGGGGCCCCGCTCGGCGAGCTCGGCCTCGATCCGGGCCCGCACCGCGGGGTCGGTGCCGGGCAGCTCGAGCACGTCGAGGGCGGCGCGCACGTAGAGCCCGGACCCGCCGACGAGCACCGGGATCCGCCCGCGGGACAGGATCCGGTCGAAGCACGCGCGGGCGTCCCGCTGGAAGTCCGCGACGGAGGCCTCCTCGGTGACGTCCAGGACGTCCAGGAGGTGGTGGGGCACGCCGCGCCGCTCCTCCGCGGTCGCCTTGGCGGTGCCGATGTCCATGCCGCGGTAGAACTGCATGGAGTCCGCGTTGACCACCTCCCCGCCCAGCCGCAGGGCGAGCTCCACGCCCAGCGCGGTCTTGCCGGTGCCCGTGGGCCCCACGACGGCGACGACCGGCAGCTGCGCCCGGGTCACCGGACGGGCAGGCCCGGCATGCCCAGGCTCACGGGGCCGGGTGCGGTGCCCCCGGGGGCGGCCGGGACGCCGCAGGACGCGGCCTCGCGGCGGTCCCACGCGGTCCCGGCCCGGGAGCGCCGCAGCGCGTACTCGTGCGGGGACCGGGGATCGGCGATCAGGTGGTAGGCGGCGGCGCCGGTGACGGTGACCGTCACGAAGTCACCGGGCCGCGGGACCTCGGCGCCCTCCGGGACCGAGAAGTGCACGAGCCGCTGGTCCCGGGCGCGGCCCGAGAGCCGGTGGGTCTGCCCGGACTTCTTGCCGGCCTCCGCGGTCACGAGCAGCTCGACCTGCCGGCCGACGACCGCCCGGTTCTCCTCCGCCGCGATCCGGTCCTGCAGGGCCACGAGCCGCTCGAAGCGCTCCTGCACCACCGCCTTGGGCACCTGCTCGGCCATCTCGGCGGCGGGGGTGCCGGGGCGCACGGAGTACTGGAACGTGTAGGCGGAGGAGAACCGGGAGGCGGCCACGACGTCGAGGGTGGCCTGGAAGTCCTCCTCGGTCTCCCCCGGGAAGCCCACGATGATGTCGGTGGTGATCGCGGCCTCGGGGATGCGTTCGCGGACGGTGTCCAGGATGCCGAGGAACCGCGCCGAGCGGTAGGAGCGCCGCATCTGCTTCAGGATCCGGTCGGAGCCGGACTGCAGGGGCATGTGCAGCTGCGGCATGACGTTCGGGGTCTCCGCCATCGCGTCGATGACGTCGTCGGTGAACGCCGCCGGGTGCGGGCTCGTGAAGCGCACGCGCTCCAGGCCCTCGATCTGCCCGCAGGCGCGCAGCAGCTTCGCGAAGGCGCCGCGGTCCCCGAACTCCACGCCGTAGGAGTTCACGTTCTGCCCCAGCAGGGTGACCTCGACCGCGCCGTCGTCGACGAGCGCCTGGACCTCGGCGAGCACGTCCCCGGGCCGGCGGTCCTTCTCCTTGCCGCGCAGCGACGGGACGATGCAGAAGGTGCAGGTGTTGTTGCACCCCACGGAGATCGACACCCACCCGGAGTAGGCGCTGTCCCGCTTGGTCGGCAGGGTCGAGGGGAAGACCTCGAGGGCGTCGAGGATCTCGAGCTGGGCCTCGGCGTTGTGCCGGGAGCGCTCCAGCAGGGTGGGCAGGGCGCCGATGTTGTGCGTGCCGAAGACGACGTCGACCCAGGGGGCGCGCTCCAGGATCGTGTTCTGGTCCTTCTGCGCGAGGCAGCCGCCCACGGCGATCTGCAGGTCCTTGTTGCGCTTCTTGGCGGGCACGAGCTGGCCGAGGTTGCCGTAGAGCTTGTTGTCCGCGTTCTCGCGCACGGCGCAGGTGTTGAAGACCACCAGGTCCGGCTCGCCGCCGTCGGCGGGGACGTAGCCGGCGGCCTCGAGCAGACCGGTGATCCGCTCGGAGTCGTGGACGTTCATCTGGCACCCGAACGTGCGCACCTCGTAGGAGCGCGGGGCGGGTGCGGCGGAGGACGCGGTCGGGTCCGGGGTCAGGGCTGCGGGGGTCGACATCACCGGTCAATTGTACCGGCGGGCACGGTCACGGCGTGTCGAGGGACTCCCCGCCGAGGTCCTCGTCCTGGACGGCGGCGCCGGTCCGCGCCTCGAGCTCCTCCTTGACCACGGCGAAGGCCAGGCCGGGCGGGTAGCCCTTCCGGCCCAGCATCCCCGCCAGCCGCCGCACGGCCTTGTCGCGGGCGGCGCGGTCGGCGGGGTCGAGGCCGGCGGGTAGCTTGCGGCGGACCAGCTCGGCGGCGTCCTCCCGCTCGTCCTCGTCGGTGCGCTGCTCGAGCGCCGACTCGGCGAGCTCCCCGGTCACCCCGCGGGTCGCGAGCTCCCGGCGGATCGCGGAGCGGGAGAGCTTGCGGGAGCTCGCGCGGGAGCGGACGTAGGACTCCGCGAACTGGGCGTCGTCGACGAGGTCGACCGCCTCGAACCGGTCGAGCACCTCGCGGGCGACGTCCTCGGGGACGTTGCGGTCGGCGAGCTTGTCCTCGAGCTGCTTGCGGCTCTTGGCCGAGGCGGTGAGCTGGCGCAGGACGATCGCCCGGGCCACCTCCCGGGGGTCCGGCTCGGGGTCCTGGGACGGCGACGACGCCGCCTCCGGGTCCGCCGGCCCGTGGTGGCGGGCGGCGGACCGGCGGCGGCGTCGTGCGTACGGGCTCTCGGTCACGGACCCGCTCAGAAGGCCGGCCCGGCGACCTCGGTGGGCAGCCCGGCCACGGGCGGCTCCTCCGCGGTCTCCTCGGCCGCCTCCTCGACGACCCCGAGCTTCACCAGGATCCGGCGCTCGATCTCCTCGGCCAGCTCCGGGTTGTCCTTGAGGAACCGGCGCGAGTTCTCCTTGCCCTGCCCGAGCTGGTCCCCCTCGTAGGTGAACCAGGCCCCGGACTTCTTCACGATGCCGTGCTCCACGCCCATGTCGATGAGCCCGCCCTCGGTGGAGATGCCCACCCCGTAGAGGATGTCGAACTCGGCCTGCTTGAAGGGCGGGGCCATCTTGTTCTTGACGATCTTGGCCCGGGTCCGGTTGCCCACCGGGTTGGCCCCGTCCTTGAGGGTCTCGATGCGGCGCACGTCCACGCGGACGGAGGCGTAGAACTTCAGCGCCTTGCCGCCGGTGGTGGTCTCGGGGCTGCCGAAGAACACACCGATCTTCTCGCGCAGCTGGTTGATGAAGATGGCGGTGGTGTTCGAGTGCGAGAGCCGGCCGGTGATCTTGCGCAGGGCCTGGCTCATCAGGCGCGCCTGCAGGCCCACGTGGCTGTCGCCCATCTCGCCCTCGATCTCGGCCTTGGGCACGAGGGCCGCGACCGAGTCGATGACGATGATGTCGATGGACCCGGAGCCCACGAGCATGTCCATGATCTCCAGGGCCTGCTCGCCGGTGTCCGGCTGCGAGACGAGCAGGCTGTCGGTGTCCACGCCCAGCTTCTCGGCGTAGGCGGGGTCGAGCGCGTGCTCGGCGTCGATGAAGGCCGCGATCCCGCCGGCCTTCTGCACGTTGGCCACCGCGTGCAGGGCCACGGTGGTCTTGCCGGAGGACTCCGGGCCGTAGATCTCCACGACGCGTCCGCGCGGGAAGCCGCCGATGCCCAGCGCCACGTCCAGCGCGATGGAGCCGGTGGGAATTGTCTCGATCTTGGTCGCCGGGCGGTCGCCCAGGCGCATCACCGAGCCCTTGCCGTAGTTCTTGTCGATCTGCGCGAGAACGGTCTCGAGCGCCTTCTCACGGTCGCTGCCGAACTGCTGGTCGGAGCTCTGCTTGTTGCCCTTGGCTGCCATGGTTCACCTCGTGTTCGGGGGGCTCCGCCGGTGCGGCCGGAACCGTTGCTGCTGGTCTTCTCGTGGTCCACGGTATCGCCGGGGTCGGACACCGTAAGGCTGTCGCGCGGGCTCCGGGGAGGAGGGGTCGGCACCGCTCCGGGACGGGACGTGCTGTGCAGTCCGGGCCGCGGTCTCGAATATACCTTCGAATGCCGTCCGGGTCCACGGCGGCGCCGCGGAGCGGCCCGCGCGTCAGTCCCGCGGCGGGCGGTCCGCGCCCCACCACCGGTTCTCCGGGACGTCCTGGGCGCGGCACAGGGCGAACCACACGGTCCGCGGGTCGACCCCGGCCTCGATCGCCTCGGTGGCCGTGCGGTGGTCCAGCTCCCCCAGGACCAGGTCCCGGGCCAGGACCTTGCTGTAGCCCGCGCCGAACTCCTCGGCCATGAGCTGCCAGAAGCTGCTCAGTCTCATCCGCGTCCTCCTTCGTCCCTCCGCCCGGCGGCGCCCGTGCCCGGCGCCGCGCCGGTCCGTGCTGCCGTCGTGCCGGTCCATCCTGTCATCCGCGCGCCCCGGACGCAGACCGGAGGGCCCGCCGGTCCTGGGACCGACGAGCCCTCCGGGTCGTCGTGGGCGGGCGGCGGACCGCCCGGGCGGATCAGCGGGCGCCGGCCGCGGCGGCCTCGCCGCCGTTGACCCGGCCGAACTCCCGCGAGTACTGCTCGGTGAGATCGCTGGGCACGGTGTCCGGGACCAGGAGGCCCTCGGCGTAGGCGAGCCGGTCGGCGACCTCGCGCAGCATCTGGGACATCGGGATGTCGAGCGCGGCGCAGATCGACGCGAGCAGCTCGGAGGAGGCCTCCTTCTGGCCGCGCTCCACCTCGCTGAGGTAGCCGAGCGACACCCGGGCACTGTGCGAGACCTCTCGGAGGGTGCGGCCCTGGCGCTGGCGGACGCTGCGCAGCACCTCACCGATCTCCTGGCGGAGTACGCCCATCTTCATGTCCTTCGTCTCGGTGCTCTCGTCCTCGTGCAGGCCCACGTCCTTCCAACGAACGACGCCATTGACGGACACGGGTTGCTTGGTCATGTGAATCGCTTGTCTCCTCGTGTGTGCGGCAGTTCCACCGCCTGGTGCGGACGGTGCCCCGGCGCCGGCCGGTCGACATCTTGACTTCGATCGGCTCAACTCGAGCCTGCGATCATTGCTAACCCCGCTGACGGTCCCATTCTTCCCCCCGGGAGGCGTTTTTTCACTGGGAGTTGACTGGGAGCACGACCGCCGCGGTGAGACGCTCGAGCGCGGCCCGCACGGCGGCCGCCCGGACCTGCGCGCGGTCCCCCGTGGCGGCCAGCTCGTGGACGGTGGTGCCGGTCGGGCCCGCCACCCCCAGGAAGACCGTGCCCACCGGTTTGCCGTCGTGCGGCTCGGGGCCGGCGACGCCCGTGGTGGAGACCGCCCAGTCCGTGCCGAGGCGGCGGCGGGCACCCTCGGCCATGGCGGCGGCGACGTCCGGGTCCACGGAGCCCCGCTCGGCGAGCAGCCGGGCCGGGACCCCGAGCACCTCGGTCTTCACCCGGTTCGAGTAGGACACGACCGCGCCCTCGAAGCAGGCCGAGGCCCCCGGCACGTCGACGACGGCGGCGGCCAGCGCGCCGCCGGTGAGCGACTCCGCGGTGCCCACCGTGACCGCCCGCCGGACGGCCTCCTCGACCAGCGCCCGGGCGGCGGTCAGCGGGTCCGTCACGCCGTGTCCCGCTCGGCCAGCGCCCGGCGGCGCAGCTGCAGGGCCTTGACGACGTAGTCCACCCCGGTCACCACGGTGACCACGAGCGCCGCGGCCATGGCGGTCCAGCCCAGCCACGGCCACCAGGCGCCGACCAGCGGCACGAGCGGGAGGAGCAGGAGCAGCAGCGCCACGGTCTGCAGGACGGTCTTGAGCTTGCCGCCCTTCGAGGCCGCCATGACCCCGTAGCGGATGACCACGAAGCGCAGCACGGTGATCCCCCACTCGCGCACGAGGATCACCACGGTCACCCACCACCACAGCTCCCCGAGCATGGAGAGCACCACGAACGCGGCCCCGGTCAGCAGCTTGTCCGCGATCGGGTCGGCGATCTTGCCGAAGCTCGTGATCAGCCCGCGCGCCCGGGCGATGTCGCCGTCGAGCTTGTCGGTGTACATCGCCACCGCGAAGACCGCGAGGGCGGCCCACCGCATGCCGAGGGAGTCCTCCCCCTGGGTGCCCCCCGCCCACAGGAACCAGACGAAGAAGGGCACCAGCACGATGCGCAGGGCGGTCAGCGCGTTGGGCAGGTTGAGGTTGGACGCCGGGTCCGCGGAGCTCATCGGGTGCTCACTTCCTGGTGGGTCGGGGGCCGGCTCAGCGGCCGGTCAGCTGCCAGGCGTCCTCGGACCCCTCGGGGTCCTCGGCGCCGTCGCCGTGGTCGGTGGCGGTCCCGGCCAGCGAGGCCTCGACCGGGTCCTCGCCGTAGTCGACGGATCCGCCCTGCGGGGCGGGCGGGTCCTCGCCCCGGATCACCGCGAGGGTCGCCGCGAGGTCGTCGGGCTTGACCAGCACGTCGCGCGCCTTGGACCCCTCCGAGGGCCCGACGACGCCGCGGGACTCGAGCAGGTCCATGAGCCGGCCCGCCTTGGCGAAGCCGACGCGCAGCTTCCGCTGCAGCATGGAGGTGGAGCCGAACTGGGTGGTCACCACGAGCTCGGTGGCCTGCAGCAGGACGTCGAGGTCGTCCCCGATGTCCTCGTCGATGGTCTTCTTGGGTGCCTCCTGCACCACGTCCTGGCGGTAGCGGGCCGCCATCTGCCCCTTGACGTGGTCGACGACCTCGTGGATCTCCGACTCCGAGACCCAGGCGCCCTGCACGCGCATCGGCTTGGAGGCGCCCATGGGCAGGAACAGGGCGTCGCCCTGCCCGATCAGCTTCTCGGCGCCCGGCTGGTCCAGCACCACGCGGGAGTCGGTGACCGAGGACGTCGCGAACGCCATCCGGGACGGGACGTTGGCCTTGATCAGGCCGGTGACCACGTCCACCGAGGGCCGCTGGGTGGCGAGCACCAGGTGGATGCCGGCGGCCCGGGCCAGCTGGGTGATCCGCACGATGGCGTCCTCGACGTCGCGCGGGGCGACCATCATGAGGTCCGCGAGCTCGTCGACGATGACCAGCAGGTACGGGTAGGGCCGGATCACCCGCTTGGACCCCGGCTCGGGCTGGACCTTGCCGTTGCGCACGGCCTTGTTGAAGTCGTCGACGTGCTTGTACCCGTAGTGGGAGAGGTCGTCGTAGCGGGCGTCCATCTCCCGCACGACCCACTGCAGCGCCTCGGCGGCCTTCTTGGGGTTGGTGATGATGGGCGTGATCAGGTGGGGCACGCCCTCGTAGGCGGTGAGCTCGACGCGCTTCGGGTCGACCATCACCATCCGCACCTCGTCCGGGGTGGCGCGCATCAGCAGGGAGACGATCATCGAGTTCACGAAGCTGGACTTGCCCGCCCCGGTGGCGCCGGCCACGAGCAGGTGCGGCATCTTCGCGAGGTTGGCCACCACGTAGCCGCCCTCGACGTCCTTGCCGACGCCCATCACCATGGGATGCTCGGTCTTGCGGGCGTTGTGCGAGCGCAGGACGTCGCCCAGGGAGACGGTCTCGCGGTCGGTGTTCGGGATCTCGATGCCGATCGCGGAGCGGCCGGGGATCGGCGAGAGGATCCGCACGTCCGCGGAGGCCACGGCGTAGGCGATGTTCTTGGACAGCGCCGTGACGCGCTCGACCTTGGTGCCGGAGCCCAGCTCGATCTCGTACCGGGTGACGGTGGGCCCCCGGGAGAAGCCCGTGACCACGGCGTCCACGTTGAACTGCTCCAGCACGCTGGTCAGCGCGGCCACGACGGCGTCGTTGGCCTCGGAGCGCTCCTTCGGCGGAGGTCCCTGCACGAGCGCGCCGGGCGCCGGCAGGGAGTAGGCGATGTCGCCCTCGAGCGTGAGCTGCTCGGCGCGGGCCGGGATGGGCGAGTCGGGGGTGTGGGTGCGGGCGGTCACGGACGTGGAGCCGGTCGGCTCGGCGGAGACGTCCTCGAGCGCCGGGGACCCGGAGCCGGCGGCGGTGTCCGCGGCGGGCTCGAGGCCCTGCTCCCGGCGCAGCCGGCGGGCCGCGAGCTGCTCCTGGGTGGGCCGCTTCTGGCCCGGGCGCAGCGTGTCGCCGGCCTCCTCGGCGGCCGCCCCGGCCGCCGGTGCTCCTGCCCCGGTCGCGGTCCCGGTCGCGGACCCGGCGGCGCTGCCGGCGGCACCGTCGGCGGCGGTCCCGGCCGCGGCGGCCCGCTGCCGGGCGGCGCGCGCGGAGTCGACGTCGAAGACGCGGGTGGGCGCCTGGCCGTCGGCGGTCTCCTCCTCCACCACGGCCCGCTCGAAGGCCTCGTCCCCGCGGTAGCCGTCGAGGGCGCGCCGCTCGGCCTCGGCCGCCTTGCGCTCGCGGCGCTTCTCGCGGCGCGTCTTGGCCGCCTCGGCGCGGGCGTGGTGCTCGTCGAGGTAGGAGCGGTCGTGCCGGGGGGCCGAGACGTCGGTCGCGGAGACCGGTCCGTCCTGGCCCATGAGCCGCCAGTAGCCCTGCCGCAGCCGCGGCAGGATGAGGTTCACGGGGGTGGCGGTGACCACGAGGACCGACAGGAACAGGGCGGCGACGAACAGGGCCCCGGCCCCGGCGGGGGTGATGAGCGCGCTCAGGGGGTCGGCGGCCAGGAAGCCCACGTAGCCGCCGGCGGCGCGCAGCGCGTCCTGGCCCTGGCTCGGCGACGGCGCGCCCAGGAGCACGTGCGCCAGGCCCGAGCCGGCGACGACGGCGGCCCCCAGCCCGATCGCGATGCGGTTGTTGGCGGAGGTGTCCTCGGGGTGGCGGAAACGGCGGAGGGCGAAGCCCACCAGCGGCAGCGGCAGCACCAGCGCCGTCCAGCCGAAGGTCCCGGCGAGGACCTCGTGCACCGCGGCCGCGGGCAGCGCCAGCCACGGCGCCGGTGCCCCGGGCAGGTTCCACCACTCGACGGCGGCGGCGAGCAGGCCCAGCAGCAGCAGGAACAGGGCGCCCCCGTCCCGCAGCGACTCGGCGGGGACGTCGGTGCGCAGGGTGCCCATGCGCCGCACGGCGCCGCCCACCACGTGGGCGAGAGCCGTCCAGACGCCTCCGACCACGCGGGCGCACCACGTGAGGGCCGCCCCGAGCCCGTGCAGCAGCCGCGGGGGGCTGCCGGCGGACGCCGTGGAGCCCCGTCCGGCGGTCGAGGGACGGCGGGAGGAGGTGGACCGGCTGGATCCCGACGACCGCGCAGAAGACGTGCTGTTCTTGCCACGCGACGTCGAGGCGCCCTTGCGGGCAGGGGAAGTACGAGTCGCCATGCTCCCAGGGTAGACCACCGTCTCCCCCCGTCCGCGGTGCCGCACGGGCGGGAGGAGACCGGGGGCTCAGGCCTCGATGACGACCGGCACGATCATGGGCTTGCGGCGCAGCCGGCGGCTCACCCACGAGCCGATCGTGCGGCGCACCACCTGCTGGAGCTGCTGGGTGGTGTGGTTCTTGCCCGAGTGGTTGATGGCGTCCTCGAGCGCGGCGGTGATCTTCGGCTTGATCTCGTCGAACACGCTGTCGTCCTCGGCCACGCCCCGGGCGTGCACGTCCGGACCGGTCACGACCTTGCCGGTGTCCCGGTTCACCACGGTGATGACCGAGATGAAGCCCTCCTCGGCGAGCACCAGCCGGTCCTTGAGGTCGGCGTCGGTGACGGTGCCCACGGAGGAGCCGTCCACGTAGACGTAGCCGCACTCGATCTGGCCCGTGATCCGGGCCGCGCCGGCGGCCATGTCCACCACGGTGCCGCCCTCGGCCAGGAGGACGTGGTCGGAGGGCACGCCGGTCTCCTCGGCGAGCTTGCCGTTGGCGATGAGGTGGCGGACCTCGCCGTGCACAGGCATGACGTACTCCGGCTCCACGATGTTGTAGCAGTACAGCAGCTCGCCCGCGGCCGCGTGCCCGGAGACGTGCACCTTGGCGGTGCCCTTGTGGACCACGGTGGCGCCCAGGCGCATCAGCCCGTTGATGATCCGGAAGACGGAGTTCTCGTTGCCGGGGATCAGCGAGGACGCGAGGATCACGGTGTCGCCCTCGGTGAGCTGGACCTTGTGGTCGCCGTTGGCCATCCGGGACAGCGCGGCCATCGGCTCGCCCTGGGACCCGGTGCACATGATGACCAGCTGCGAGTCCGCGTGGTCGTCGATGCGCTTCTGGTCGACGAGGGTGTTCGGCGGGACCTCGAGGTAGCCGAGCTTCTCGGCGATGGTCATGTTGCGCACCATGGACCGGCCCATGAACGCGACCTTGCGCCCGTGCTCGGCGGCGGCGTCGAGCACCTGCTGCACCCGGTGGACGTGGGAGGAGAAGGACGCCACCACCACGCGCTTCGGCGCCCGCCCGATGACGTCCGCGAGGACGGGGCCGATGTGCTTCTCCGTGGGGGTGAAGCCCGGGACCTCGGCGTTGGTGGAGTCGGTGAGGAACAGGTCCACGCCCTCCTCCCCCAGCCGGGCGAAGTGGCGCAGGTCGGTGATCCGGCCGTCGAGGGGCAGCTGGTCCATCTTGAAGTCGCCGGTGTGCAGGACGGTGCCGGCCTTCGTGCGCAGGAACACCGCGAGCGCGTCGGGGATCGAGTGGTTGACGGCCACGAACTCGCACTCGAACTCGCCGAGCCGCTCGACCTGCCCCTCGCGCACCGCCATGGTGTAGGGCTTGATCCGGTGCTCCTGCAGCTTCGCCTCGATCAGGGCGAGGGTGAGCCGGGACCCGATCAGGGGGATGTCGGGCCGGCGCTTGAGCAGGTACGGGACCGCGCCGATGTGGTCCTCGTGCCCGTGGGTCAGCACCACCGCCACGACGTCGTCGAGCCGGTCGACGATGTGGTTGATGTCCGGGAGGATGAGGTCCACCCCCGGCTGGGTCTCCTCGGGGAAGAGCACGCCGCAGTCGACCACGAGCAGCTGCCCGTTGATCTCGAAGACCGTCATGTTCCGTCCGACCTCGCCCAGCCCGCCGAGGGGGACGATGCGCAGGACGTCCTGGTCGAGGGCGGGGGGAGCCGACAGGTCGGTGTGCCACTGGGTCATGGGACCCCTTTCGTCAGTCGATGGTCTCGAGGAGGGTGTCCGCGACGACCGAGCCCGCCAGGTCCGCGCGGATCAGGGCGGCTTCGGCCTCGGTGGGCGGGACGTGCGGCAGCCGCACGGTGGGGTGCGGCAGCCGGCCCTGCCACGCGAGGATCGTCTTGGCCGCGACGGCGCCGGGGACCCGGGTCATGGTGGCGCGCACCACGGGCTCGAGCTCCTCGTGGATCCGCCGGGCCGTGCCGAGGTCCTGGTCGAGGACCGCGTCGACGAGACGGCGGTACCGTGCGGTGGCCACGTGGGTGGTGACGCCGATCAGCCCGGCGGCGCCGATCGCCATCCAGGGCAGGGTCAGCCCGTCGTCGCCCGAGTAGTAGAGCAGGTCGGTCTCGGCCAGCACGCGGGTCGCGGCGACCAGGTCCGCCTTGGCGTCCTTGACGGCCACGATGTTGGGGTGCCCCGCCAGGGAGATCAGGGTCTCGGTGGCGATCGGGATCCCGGCGCGCCCCGGGATGTCGTAGAGCATGATGGGCAGGTCCACGGAGTCGGCGAGGCTGCGGAAGTGGGCCTCGACGCCGGCCTGGGAGGGCTTGTTGTAGTAGGGGCAGACGATCAGCAGCCCGTCCATGCCGATCTTCTCGGCCGCCCGGGAGAGGTGGCGGGAGTGCTCCGTGTCGTTGGAGCCGGTGCCGGCCAGCAAGGGCACCCGGGAGCCGACGGCGTCCTTGACCGCGCGGAACACGGAGAGGTTCTCGTCGTCGGTCATGGTCGAGTACTCGCCCGTGGTGCCGCACACCACCAGGCCGTCGCAGCCGTCGTCGACGAGCTGCACGGCCAGGGCCGCGGTGGCGTCCAGGTCCACGGAGCCGTCCTCGGCGAAGACGGTGATCATCGCGGTGAGCAGCGTCCCGAACAGGGGCCGGGGCCGGGCCGCGGTCAGGTCGGCGGGGGAGGGCGAGGCGTTGGCAGTCATGGGTGCCAGGTTACCGTCTTCGCTCCCCCGGCACCGCCCGCGGACGGGTCCGCGGCGCCCGTGCGGTGGGCGGTCCCCGTGCCGGTCACGGGCCCGGGGCGCCCGGGCACGGCTCAGGCCCGCCCCTCGTCCGGGGTGTCGGCCGGCTCCACGTTGCGCGCGGGACGCCCGCGGGACAGGGCCACCGCGTCCCGCATCGCGGAGCGGGCACGGCTGCGGTCCCCGGCGGCCGAGTAGGCCAGCGAGAGCCGGTACCAGGTGCGCCACTCCCCCGGGTCCGCCTCGGTCTGCGCCCGGTAGGTCGCGAACCGCTCGTCGGCGGCCTCGCGCACGACCCGCCCGCCGGGGGTCCGCGGCAGGTCGTCGGGCGGCAGCCCGCCCTCCTCCTGCAGGACGCGGCCCAGCTGCTCGGTGCGGACCCCGAAGAGGACCTCGCGCACCAGCGCCCACACCCCGACCGCCGGCAGGACCAGCATGGCCACGCCGAACGCCTTCGCGATCCATCCCTCGGTGCCCAGCAGGAGCACGGCGCGGTGCAGGCTCAGCCCCAGGTAGACGACCAGCAGCGAGACCATGGCCGCGGCCAGCAGCTTCGCCCGGCTCGTGGACTCCAGGAGCGTGAAGACGCCCGCGAAGACGAGCACCGCGAGGATCCACAGCTTCGAGCCCCCGGGGATGGGCAGCAGCCACAGGGTGAGCAGGGCCGCCGCGAACAGGCCGCGGGTCCAGGCGCGGATCGAGTCCATCGGCGCTACAGGCCCAGCTGGAGGTAGTCCTCCAGCCCGTGCGTGAGCCCGGGGTGGGAGACGACCTCCCGGACGCCGAGCACCACGCCGCTCATGAAGGAGATGCGGTCGAAGGAGTCGTGGCGGATGGTGAGCTGCTCGCCGGTCCCGCCCAGGAGCGTCTCCTGGTGGGCGACCAGGCCCCGCAGCCGCACGGAGTGGACGTGCACGTCGTCGACGACCGCGCCGCGGGCCCCGTCCGGGTCCTGCTTCGTGGCGTCCGGGGACGGGCCCATCCCCGCGGCCCGGCGGGCCTCGCCCACGAGGGCGGCCGTGCGCGCGGCCGTGCCCGAGGGGGCGTCCACCTTCTCCGGGTGGTGCAGCTCGACGATCTCGACGGACTCGAAGAACCGGGCGGCCTGCGCGGAGAAGCGCATGGCCAGGACCGCGCCGATCGAGAAGTTGGGGGCGATGAGCACGCCCACGTCCGGGTGCTGGGCGAGCAGCGCCCGGGTCCGGTCCAGGCCCTCCTCGTCCCAGCCGGTGGTGCCCACGACGGCGTGGATGCCGTGCTCCACGGCGAAGCGCACGTTGTGCTCGGTGACCGACGGGACCGTGAAGTCGACGACGACCTGCGCGCCGGCGGGCACGAGGGCCTCGAGCGAGTCCTCGTGGTCCAGCTCCGCGACGAGCTGCAGCCCCTCGGCGCGGCGGACCGCCTGCGCGGCCTCGCTGCCCATGCGGCCCCGGGCGCCGAGGACGGCGACCCTCAGCTCCGCGGCGGGTGTCGCCGGGGCGGTGCTCGCCGGGGCGGTGGTGGTCTCGGGGGCGGTGCGCTCGGTCATGGCTCCAACTCTAGGTCACGGTGCGGGAGGGCCGCCGCCGGTGCTCCCGGCGGCGGCCGGTCAGCGGCGGGTGGGCGCCACCACGGTGGTCACGACGGGCCCCTCGGCCAGCCACGCGGCCAGCTCCCGGACCTGGTCCGGGCTCACGGAGCGGACCCGGTCCAGGGACTCGTCGATGTCGAGGAACTCCCCGGACTTCAGCTCCGCGGAGCCGAGGCGGGACATCCGCGAGCCGGTGTCCTCGAGGGCCAGGACGGTGCCCCCGCCCAGCTGGCCCACGACCTTGCGCAGCTCCTCCGCGCCGATGCCGTCCCGGGCGAGCGTCTCCAGCTCGCCCGTCATCAGCGCCACGACCTCGTCGGTGCGCGCGGGCAGGCACCCGGCGTACATCCCGAAGTAGCCGGCGTCCGAGTAGGCCCCCGAGAACGAGAACGTGCTGTAAGCGAGGCCGCGCTTCTCGCGGACCTCCTGGAAGAGCCGGGAGGACATCCCGCCGCCCAGGGCCGCGTTGAGCACGGTCATCGCGAACCGGCGCTCGTCCCCGGCCACGAGCCCGGGCCGGCCGACGATCACGTTGGTCTGCTCGACCGGCCGCTCCAGGAAGTGCTCGCCCCAGTCCGGCTCCAGGGGCGCCGGGGTGCGCTCCCGGCGCGGGAGGGGGGACGCGGGCACGGACGGGTCCCAGCCGGCGCGCTCCAGGGCCTCGGCGACGAGGGCGACGACGACGTCGTGCTCCAGCCCGCCGGCGGCCGTGACCACGAGGCCCTCGGGCCGATAGTGCCGGCGGTAGTGCTCGGCCACCGCCTCGCGGGGCACCGCGAGAATCTCCTCGGCGGTGCCGCCGATCGGCCGGCCCAGGGGGTGGGCGCCGAGCACGCGCTGGGTGAACTCCTCGAAGGCGACGTCCTCGGGGTCGTCCTTGTCCATCGCGAGCTCCTCGAGGATGACCCCGCGCTCCCGCTCGAGCTCGTCCGGGTCCAGGACCGCGGACGTCACCATGTCGGTGATGACGTCGATCGACATCGGCAGGTCCTCGGCCAGCACCCGCGCGTAGTAGCACGTGTGCTCCTTGGCGGTGGCCGCGTTGGACTCGCCCCCCACCTCGTCGAAGGCCTCGGCGATCTGCAGCGCCGAGCGCCGCGCGGTGCCCTTGAACAGCAGGTGCTCCAGGAAGTGCGTGGAGCCCAGCCGCCCGGGCTGCTCGTCCCGGGAGCCGACGCCGACCCAGAAGCCGACCGTCACGGCCCGCTGGGCGGGCATCCGCTCGGTGAGCACTCGGGTGCCGCACGGCAGCACGGTGCGGCGCACCACGTTGCCGCCCGCGCCCTCGTGCAGGGTGTGGCTGAAGCCCGCGGCGGCCGTGGTCAGGGCCGCCGCCGCGGCGGAGGGGGAACTGCGGGGAACCGCCGAGAGGCGGGCGTCCGGGCCCGGGGTGCTCCCCGGGCCGCGGTCACCCGCCTCCAGCGGCAGGTCGACTGCCGTCATCCAGCTGTGCTGCTTCCTGTGCTCGTGTCGGTGCGGTGCGCGGGACGGGCCCGGCTCAGGCCTCGGCGGCGTCGTCGTCCTCGGCGAAGACGTTCGGCTCCTCCGCGACCACGGGGGCCAGGGAGAGCTTGCCGCGGTCGTCCACCTTGGTGATCTCGACCTGGACCTTCTGGCCCACGCCCAGGACGTCCTCGACGTCGGTGACGCGCTTGCCCTCGTTGAGCTTGCGCAGCTCCGAGATGTGCAGCAGGCCGTCCTTGCCGGGGGTGAGCGAGACGAAGGCGCCGAAGGTCGTGGTCTTGACCACGGTGCCCAGGTAGCGCTCGCCGACCTCGGGGACCTGCGGGTTGGCGATCGCGTTGATCGCCGCGCGGGCCGCCTCGGCCGAGGGTCCGTCGGTGGCGCCGATGTAGACGGTGCCGTCGTCCTCGATCGAGATGTCGGTGCCGGTGTCCTCCTGGATCTGGTTGATCATCTTGCCCTTGGGGCCGATGACCTCGCCGATCTTGGAGACGGGGACCGTCACGGAGATCACGCGCGGGGCGAACTCGCTCATCTCGTCCGGCTGGTCGATGGCCGCGTTGAGCACCCCGAGGATGTGCAGGCGGGCCTCGCGGGCCTGGGTGAGCGCGGCGTCGAGCACCGAGGAGGGGATCCCGTCGAGCTTGGTGTCGAGCTGGATCGCGGTGACGAACTCCGCGGTGCCGGCGACCTTGAAGTCCATGTCGCCCAGCGCGTCCTCGGCGCCGAGGATGTCGGTCAGGGCGGCGTAGCGGGTCTCCCCGTCCACCTCGTCCGAGACCAGGCCCATGGCGATGCCGGCCACCGGGGCGCGCAGCGGCACGCCGGCGTTGAGCAGCGACAGGGTCGAGGCGCAGACGGAGCCCATCGACGTGGAGCCGTTGGAGCCCAGCGCCTCGGAGACCTGGCGGATCGCGTAGGGGAACTCCTCGCGCGAGGGCAGCACCGGGGTGATGGCCCGCTCGGCCAGGGCTCCGTGGCCGATCTCGCGGCGCTTCGGGGAGCCCACGCGGCCGGTCTCGCCGGTGGAGTACGGCGGGAAGTTGTAGTGGTGCACGTAGCGCTTGTGCTTGACCGGGGACAGCGAGTCGATCTGCTGCTCCATCTTGAGCATGTTCAGCGTGGTCACGCCCATGATCTGGGTCTCGCCGCGCTCGAAGATCGCCGAGCCGTGCACGCGGGGCAGGACCTCGACCTCGGCGGTGAGCTGGCGGATGTCCGTCAGGCCGCGGCCGTCGATGCGGACCTGCTCGGTGAGGATGCGCTGGCGCACGGTCTGCTTGGTGAGGGCCTGGTAGGCGCCGTTGACCTCGTCCTTGCGGTCGGCGAAGGGCGCGCCCTCCCCGGTGAGCTCGGCCAGGGTGCTCCGGTGCAGCTCGTCCGTGGCGGTCTCCCGCTCCTGCTTGCCGGCGATCGAGTAGACCTCCGCGAGCCGGGTGCCGACGGAGGCCGCGACGGCCTCCTTGACGTCGTCGCCGAAGCCGCCGAAGCGGGGCAGGTCCATGTCCGGCTTGCCGGCGCGGGCCTTGAGGTCGGACTGGGCGTCGCACAGCGCCTTGATGGCCGGCTTGGCGGCCTCCAGGCCCTGGACCACGAGCTCCTCGGTGGGGGCCACGGCGCCGTTGCTCTTGATCAAATTCCAGGAGTTGTCGGTGGCCTCGGCCTCGACCATCATGATCGCGACGTCCTCGGAGCCGTCCTTGCCGGTCACGACGCGGCCGGCCACGGCCATGTCGAACACGGCGTTCTCCAGCTGCGAGTGCTTCGGGAAGGCGACCCACTGGTGCGCGCCGTTCTCGCCGGCCATGAGGGCGACGCGCACGCCGCCGACGGGGCCCTGGAAGGGCATCCCCGAGAGGGTGGTGGCCATCGACGCGGCGTTGATCGCGACGGTGTTGTAGATCTCGTCCGGGTTGATGGACAGGATCGTGACGACGACCTGCACCTCGTTGCGGATGCCCTTGCCGAAGGCCGGGCGCAGCGGGCGGTCGATGAGCCGGCAGGTGAGGATCGCGTCCGTGGAGGGGCGGCCCTCGCGGCGGAAGAACGAGCCCGGGATGCGCCCGGCGGCGTACATCCGCTCCTCGACGTCGACCGTCAGGGGGAAGAAGTCGAAGCCCTCGCGGGGGGACTTGCCCACCGTGGTGGCGGCGAGCATGGTGGTGTCCTCGTCGATGGAGACGAGGGTGGAGCCGGCGGCCTGCTTGGCGAGGCGGCCGGTCTCGAAGCGCACGACGCGCTTTCCGTAGGAGCCGTTGTCGATGACGGCTTCGGCGTACTGGATCTCGGGACCCTCCAAGGGTCACCTCCGTTTCGTGTGGGCGGGACCGTCCGCGCGACACCCGGTCTTCGATCGAGATCCACGGAAGGTCCGGGGCCGCCCTGGGCCGTCCGGTGTCCGGAGATCACTACCGAGGACCGCGAATGATCGGCGCGGTGGCCCCGTCTGGTGTTCGTTGGTGCTGTCTCTGTGGTGCGTGGCCCGTCCGGCTGCCGTGCCGGGCGGGCGCGGTGCTCGGCGGCGTCCTCCCGTCGCCGGGGGGACGCCGCCGGGGGCCGACTAGCGGCGCAGGCCGAGCCGCTCGATGAGCGTGCGGTAGCGCGTGATGTCGGTGTCGCGCAGGTAGGTCAGCATGCGGCGACGGCGACCGACCAGGGCCATGAGGCCGCGGCGGGTGTGGTGGTCGTGCTTGTGCTGCTTCAGGTGCTCCGTCAGATCGGCGATCCGGCGGGTCAGGACCGCGATCTGCACCTCGGGCGAACCGGTGTCGCCCTCGTGGGTGGCGAAGTCCTTGATGATCTCCTGCTTGATGGCGGCGTCGAGTGCCACGTGTAACTCCGTTCGAGTCAGTACCGTGCGGCCCGGACGACGGGCTCGTCGCCGGGTCCCGGGGTGCCCGGGGGTCCGACAACCACGGACTGCAGTCGGACCGCGGTCCAGTCTAGCGGACGCGGGCCCGGCGCCCCACCCTCGGCCCGCGCGGCGCGCGGGGGTGGGCGCTCCCCCGCCGGTGGGCCAAGATGGGAGGAGCACCCGTCCCGGGCGCCCGGGCGCCCGGGACGGCCACCACGGGACGAGCACGACGAGACGAGCAGGAGCAGCACGTGAGCAAGGACGAGAAGGACGGGCAGGGCCTGGCGGTCGCCGACCGCACGCACACGATGCGGGACGGCCGGAGGATCCCCGCGATCGGGCTGGGCACCTATCCCATGGACGACGCCGCGGCGGAGGCCGACGTCGCCGAGGCCCTGATGCTGGGGTACCGGATGGTGGACACGGCCGTGAACTACGGCAACGAGACGGGCGTGGGCCGCGCGATCGCGGCGGCCGGGGTGCCGCGCGGCGAGCTGTTCCTGACCACCAAGCTGCCGGGCCGCGACCACGGCACGGACTCCGTGCGCCGCTCGCTCGAGGGCTCCCTGCGGCGGCTGGGCACCGACCACGTCGACCTCTACCTCATCCACTGGCCGAACCCCTCGGTCGGCCGCTACGTCGAGACGTGGCGGACCATGCTGGAGCTGCGCCAGGAGGGCCTGGTGCGCTCGGTGGGGGTGTCCAACTTCACCCCGGCCCACATCCGGCGCCTGGTCGAGGAGACCGGCGAGACGCCGGCGGTGAACCAGGTGGAGCTCCACCCGCAGTACCAGCAGGAGCGGCTGCGGGAGTTCCACGAGGAGCACCGCATCGTCACCCAGGCCTGGTCCCCGCTGGGCCGCAAGACCGACCTGCTCCAGCACGAGTGGATCGCGCAGATCGCCCGGCGGACCGGCCGCACCCCCGCGCAGGTCGTCCTGCGCTGGCACCTGCAGTCGCGCACCGTGCCGATCCCGAAGAGCTCCGACCCCCGGCGCATGGCCGAGAACCTCGACGTCTTCGACTGGGAGCTGGACGAGGACCAGATGCAGCGGATGCGGATGCTGCACACCGGGATCAGCGGCTCCGGCTTCGACCCGAACACGCACGAGGAGATGTGACCGGTCCGGTGTGACCGGGCAGGCGTGCCGGAGCACCGGTCACCGCCGGTCCCCGAGGACCGGTGACCGGGCCGGTGCGGCGCGACGGCGCTGGGCGGTGCGCCGGGACTCAGGCCTCGGCGGCCAGGATCTCCCGGGTGCGCTCGACGTCGTCCTCCATCTGGGCGATCAGCTTGTCGACGCCCTCGTAGGCGACCATCCCGCGCAGCCGGGCCACGAACTCCACGACCACCTCCTGGCCGTAGAGGTCGAAGTCCTCGACCCGCTCCTCGGGGCGGTCGATGACGTGCGCCTCGACCTGGCGGGGCACGTTCTCGAAGGTCGGGTTGGAGCCCACGGAGATCGCGGTGGGCCGGCGGGTGCCCGAGGCGTCGACCAGCCACCCGGCGTACACCCCGTCCGCGGGCACGAACCCGGCCGCGTCCGGGGACAGGTTGGCCGTGGGATAGCCCAGCTCCCGCCCCCGGGCGGCCCCGTGCACCACCTCGCCGCGCATCCGGTGGTGGCGTCCGAGCAGCCGGGCGGCAGCGCGCACGTCCCCCGCCTGCAGGCAGGACCGGATCCACGTCGAGGAGCAGCGCCGGCCTCCCGCGCCGGTCGCGTCCGGGGCGTGCTCCGGGTGCTCCTCGTGCAGGGGGTCGAGCAGGTCGTCGACCACGCGGACCTCGAACCCGTGCCGCCGGCCCAGCTCGCGCAGCGTGTCGATGTTGCCGGTGTTGTCCTTGCCCAGGCGCGTGTCCGCGCCCACCACCAGGCAGCGCGCGCCGAGGGGCTCCACGAGGGTGGTCAGCACGAACTGCTCCGTGGTCTGGTCCGCGAACTCGAGGGTGTACTCGAGCACGAGGGCGGCGTCCGCGCCGGTGTGCTCGAGGGCGTCCAGCTTGTCCTCGGTGCCCATGATCAGACCCGGGTGGCTCCCGGGGCGGTGCACCTGCGCGGGGTGGGGGTCGAACGTCACGACCACCGAGGACCAGCCGCGCTCGCGGGCGGAGTCGACGAGCTGGGACAGCACCCGCTGGTGACCCCGGTGGACACCGTCGAAATTGCCGATGGTGACCACCGACGGGCCGAAGCCCGGGGGGACGTCAGAGAGATCTCGCCAGCGGTACACGGTTCTCCTCGCAGGAACGGAACAGGCAGGAACGGAGCGGGTCGGGGTGCGGGCCGGGTCGGTGCGGGGCTCAGCGGGGTCCCGGGCGGTGCGGGTCGCCGGGGTCCCCCGCCCCGGGGGCCGGGGGCGGCGGGCCGTCCCAGGGGCTCTGCGGGACGCGCGGATCGTGCGCCCCGAGCGTCAGGACCCAGGCGTCGACCGAGGCGCCGCGCTGCTCCATGAACCCGTCGATCCGCACCGGGGAGCGGAACCCGAGACGCCAGGCGAGCTTGCGGCTGGCCCAGTTGGGCACCTTGGCCATCCAGTAGGCGTGGGTGAGGCCCAGGGTGCCGAAGGCGTGCTCGAGCAACAGCCGGCAGGCGGCCTCCGCGGCCCCGGTGCCGCGGGCGTGGGGGCCGAAGTTGAGCCCGATGTCGGCCGTGGTGCCCCGCAGGGCGTTGAGGCCCACGGTGCCGAGCAGGCGGTCGGTGCGGGCGTCCGCCGCGGCCCAGTTGTACTCGCGGCCGGCGCGCCAGGCGCCGGGGACGAACTCCCCGACGTACCAGCGGGCGTCCTCCTCGGTGTAGCCGAGGGGCACGGTGGTGAACTCCGCGGCCTCGGGGTCCGCGCAGTTGCGGGCCAGCTGCGGCACGTCGTGCTCCTCGAGCCGGCGCAGCACCACGGTGCCGTCGGTCAGGACGGGGACGTCGTAGTCCTCGGCGCCGTCGGGGCGTACGGGCATCGGCGGGGTTCCTTTCGGCAGGTGCGGGGCGCTCGGCCCGCGACCGAGCCTACCCGGTGCGTGCCGGGGCGCCGCGCGCAGCGGGTCGGGCGGAGGAGCGGGACGGGCGGAGGGGACGCGCGGACGGTCGGAGCGGGCGGCGGGGGTCAGTCGGCGGTCCCGCCGCGCGGTCGCGAGCGCCGCAGCCACGCGAGACCCACCACCGGCAGCACCAGCGGGACGTAGCCGTAGTCCTGCCCGAAGTGCGACCACACGCTGGCCTCGGGGAACAGCTGCGGGGCGAGCACCGACAGCAGGCCCACGCCCAGCACGCCGAGCAGCTCCACGCCCACGGCCGCCGTGGCCAGCCGGTGCCAGCGCGGACCGGGCCGGGCCAGGGCCACGGTGGCCACCACGTAGACGGCGGCGGCGAACGCCGAGAGCAGGTACGGCAGCGGTGCCGTCCCGAGGTCGGTGAGGATCTGGTACAGCGAGCGGACGCCTGCCGAGAGGGAGAACACAGCGTAGACCACGACCACGAGCCGGCCGAAGCCGGAGGACTTGCGATCGCCGCGCACCGGGCCCGTGCCGGGCCCGAAGCGCTGCTGCAGCCGGGTGGGGCCCTGCTCCGGGGGCTCGTGGGACATCGGGGTCTCTCCTGCGGGATCGGGACGGGGACTCACTGGTAGTACCAGATGACGTTCATGCGGTAGACCATGATCGCGACCACGGGCCCCGCGGCGGCGAGCACCCAGTTGGACCAGCCCGAGCGCTCCACGAGCGACCACACGAAGGTCCCTGCGGGGATGAGCAGGGCCGTCAGCAGGTAGCCCCAGTACTCGAGGGCCGACCCGGTGGGGCCCGGCCCCAGCACGTGCATGACCACCGTGCCCACCGCGTAGACGAGCAGGAACGCCTCCAGCAGCAGCACGGAGCCCTGGGTCCAGTCGTCGGGCCGCCGCCCCCGGAGGGCCTGCACGGCGCACACCAGGAAGGAGACGGCGCCCAGCAGGACCGCGGCCCAGAACCAGCCGTCGTAGCCGCCCAGCATCAGCGCTCCCCCAGGGGGTCCTCCGGCGGCGCGGTGAACCGCTCGCCGGGGAGGAAGACCAGCACGGGCTTGGCGGTGCGCTCGCCGCGGTGGCCGCGGTCGGACAGCAGGGCCACGAGCCGGCCGTCGGGGGCGAACCCGGCCGTGACCGTGTCGTTGTCCGGCGGGCCCGCCGCGGGAGCGGGGTCGCTGGGGCCGGTGCGGCGCCCGTGCGCGACGTCCTCGGCCTCCGCGGCGCTCAGCCGGCGGGCGGGGAACAGTCCTGCGGCGGCGTCCTCGAGGCTCGTCACGGGCAGCGGGCGGCCGGCGGCCACCTCCGCGGCGAGCTCCTCGAGGGTGGACGCGTGCCCGAGGCCCCATGCCCCCACGCGGGTGCGCCGCAGGGCCGTCAGGTGGCCGCCGACCCCGAGGTCGGCGCCGAGGTCCCGGGCGAGGGCCCGGATGTAGGTGCCCGAGCTGCAGGTGACGGTGACGTCGACGTCGACCACGGGGCGCCCGGCCTCGTCGGCGCCCCGGCCGATCCGGTGCACGGCGAACTCGGAGACCGTGACGGGGCGCGCAGCCAGCTCGACGTCGCGGCCCGCCCGGACCTGGGCGTAGGCCCTGCGGCCCTCGACCTTGATGGCGCTGACCTTGGCGGGCACCTGCTGGAGGTCCCCGGTGAGCCGGGCCACGCCGGCGGCCACCGCGTCCTCGTCCACGGCGGCCACGGCCGCGGGGTCGGCGACGTCGAGGACCTCGCCCTCGGCGTCGTCGGTGACGGTGGTCAGGCCGAGCCGGATCGTCGCGTCGTACGTCTTGTCCCGCCCCACGACCCAGGTGAGGAGGCGGGTGGCGCGGTCCACGCCGAGCACGAGCACGCCCGTGGCCATGGGGTCCAGCGTCCCGGCGTGGCCGACCTTGCGGGTGCCCGCGAGCCGGCGCGTGCGCGCGACGACGTCGTGGCTGGTCCAGCCGACGGGCTTGTCCACGACGACGAGCCCGGAGGGCGTCGGCAGGGACGGGTCCGGGCGCGGGACGTCAGGCGTGGGGCGGGTCACGTCCGCGGTGCCTGTCCGCTCAGCGGTCCGCGGAGGACTCGTCGTCCTCCTCGGCCGGCTTCCGGTAGGGGTCCTCCCCCGCGGCCCAGGTGGCGCCCGCCGCCTGGGCGGCGACCTCGGCGTCCTTTTCCTTGGCCGCGCGCAGCACCTCCTCGAGGTGGGAGGCGTTGACGGGGATCTCGTCCGGGACGAACGTCAGGGTGGGGGTCAGACGGGCCGTGATGTTCCGGCCGACCTCGCTGCGCAGCACGCCC
Source organism: Kocuria oxytropis (assembly GCF_040981195.1). NCBI lineage: Bacteria > Bacillati > Actinomycetota > Actinomycetes > Micrococcales > Micrococcaceae > Kocuria > Kocuria oxytropis. The sequence continues at coordinate 67,130 of NZ_JAVFXA010000006.1, forward strand.
TTGGCGGACTCGAGGGCGGCGCGGGTGCTCTCCTGCTCCTCGGCGGTGCCGAACACCGTGTAGTACAGCGTGGCGTGCTGGAGGTCGTTGGTGACGCGGGCGTCCGTGATGGTCACGAAGCCCAGCCGCGGGTCCTTCACGCGGCGCTCGAGCGCCTGGGCCACGACGACCTTGATCCGGTCGGCGAGTCGGGCGGCGCGTGCTGCGTCGGCCATGGTGGGTGCTCCTCGGGTCGGGACGGTGCTGGAACGGTCGCGGCGGCACAGGCGGGCGCTGGGCCCGCCCGTGCCGCCGCGGGTGTCCCGCGCTCGGGGCGCGGGACTCGGGACGGGTCAGGCGCGCGGCTTCTCGCGCATCTCCCACGTCTCGATGAGGTCGCCCTCGTGGATGTCGTTGAAGGAGCCGAGCCCGATACCGCACTCGTAGCCCTCGCGGACCTCGGTCGCGTCGTCCTTGAACCGGCGCAGCGAGTCGATCGTGAGGTTGTCCGCCACCACGTTGCCGTCGCGGACCAGCCGGGCCTTGGCGTTGCGCCGGATGGTGCCCTTCGTGATGTAGGCACCGGCGATGTTGCCCCACTTGGAGGACCGGTACACCTCGCGGATCTCGGCGGTGCCGAGCTCCACCTCCTCGTACTCCGGCTTGAGCATGCCCTTGAGCGCGCTCTCGACGTCGTCGATGGCGTTGTAGATCACCGAGTAGAACTTCATCTCGACGCCCTCGCGGTCGGCCAGTTCCGTCACGCGCTCGGCGGGCCGGACGTTGAAGCCGATGATGATCGCGTTGTCCACGGTCGCCAGGTTGACGTCGTTCTGGGTGATCGCGCCCACACCGCGGTGGATGACGCGCAGCTGGACCTCCTCGCCCACGTCGATCTTGAGCAGCGAGTCCTCGAGCGCCTCCACGGCACCGGACACGTCGCCCTTGATGATGAGGTTGAGCGTGTCGATCTTGCCGGCGGCCACGGCCTCGTCGAAGGACTCGAGCGTGATCCGCTTGCGGCGCTTGGCGAGCAGGGCGTTGCGGTCCGCCGCCTGGCGCTTCTCGGCGATCTGGCGAGCGGTGCGCTCCTCGGGGGTGGAGAGGAACGTGTCGCCCGCCCGGGGCACGGAGTCCAGGCCCAGCACCTGCACGGGGCGCGAAGGTCCGGCCTCCTCCACGGCCTGGCCGTTCTCGTCGAACATGGCGCGCACGCGGCCGTAGGCCGCACCGGCGACGATCGCGTCGCCGACGCGCAGCGTGCCGGACTGCACGAGCACGGTCGAGACCGCGCCGCGGCCCTTGTCCAGGTTCGCCTCGATGGCCACGCCGCGGGCGTCCTTGTTCGGGTTCGCCTGCAGCTCCAGCGCGCCGTCCGCGGTCAGCACGATCGCGTCCAGCAGCTCGTCGATGTTCAGGTTCTGGCGCGCGGAGACGTCGACGAACATGGTGTCGCCGCCGTACTCCTCGGGGACCAGGCCGTACTCGGTGAGCTGGCCGCGGATCTTGTCCGGGTTCGCCTCGGGCTTGTCGATCTTGTTGACCGCCACCACGATCGGCACACCGGCGGCCTGGGCGTGGTTGAGCGCCTCGACCGTCTGCGGCATGACGCCGTCGTCCGCGGCGACCACGAGCACGGCGATGTCCGTCACCTGGGCACCGCGGGCACGCATGGCGGTGAACGCCTCGTGGCCCGGGGTGTCGATGAAGGTGATGTCCCGCTCCTGGCCGTCCAGCTCGGTGCTGATCTGGTAGGCGCCGATGTGCTGGGTGATGCCGCCGGCCTCCCCCTCGGTCACCTTGGTGTTGCGGATGGCGTCGAGCAGGCGGGTCTTGCCGTGGTCCACGTGGCCCATGACGGTGACGACCGGAGGACGGGCCTCCAGGACGTCGTCGCCCTCGGCGGCGGCCTCGGCCTCCAGGTCGATGTCGAAGGACTCGAAGAGCTCGCGCTCCTCGTCCTCCGGCGAGACGACCTGGATCTTGTAGCCCAGCTCCGCGCCCAGCAGCTCGAAGGTCTCCTCGTCGAGGGACTGCGTCTGCGTGGCCATCTCGCCGAGGTGGATGAGCACCGTGACGAGGGAGGCCGGGTTCGCGTTGATCTTCTCGGCGAAGTCCGTCAGGGATGCGCCGCGGCGCAGCCGCACCACCGTGGTGCCGTCACCGTGGGGCACGGAGACGCCGCCGACGGACGGGGCCTTCATCTGCTCGAGCTCTTGGCGCTTCGCCCGCTTCGACTTGCGCTGCTTGCCGCGGGCACCGCCGCGCCCGAAGGCGCCCTGGGTGCCGCCGCGGCCGCCGCGACCGGGGCCGCCGCCGGGACGGGAGAACCCGCCCCCGCCGCCGCCGGGACCGCCGCGGCGCGGGCCGGCGCCGCCGCCGGCCGGGCGCGAGCCGATCGGGGCCACACCGGTGGTGTGCCCGGGCATCATGTTCGGGCTGGGGCGCGCCCCGCCGGGGCGGGGACCGCCCTGGGGACGCGGACCGCCCTGGCCCTGGCCCTGGGGTCGCGGACCGCCCTGGCCCTGGCCCTGCGGACGGGGACCGCCCTGGCGCTCGGGACGGCCCGATCGCATACCCTGCTGGGCGGCGAACGGGTTGTTGCCGGGACGCGGGCCGGCGGGCCGGGGACCGCCCGGCCGCGGCGCGGCCGAGCCCGGACGCGGCGCGGTGCCACCGGGGCGCGGCGCCGCGGAGCCCGGACGGGGCGCTCCGCCGCGGCCCATGCCCTGCTGGCTGGCGAACGGGTTGTTGCCGGGGCGCGGGCCCGGGGCGGGCGCCTTGGCGCCCGGGGACGCCGGGCGCTGCGGCGCGGAGCGCTCGGGGGCCGAGGGCTGCTCGGGCGCCTTCGCGGCGGGCTTCTGCTCTGCCGGCTTCTGCTCCGCGGGCTTCTGCTCGGCGGGCTTCTGCTCGGGGGCCTTCGCGGCCGGCTTGGCGGCGGCCGGGCCCGGGGCGGGTGCGGCCGTGCCGGGCTTGGCCGACGTGCTGGGCTTGGGCGCGGGCTTGCCGGCCGGGGCCTGCTGCGCGGCCTTCTCGGCCTTGCCGGCGAGGGCGGAGCGCAGCTTCTTGGCGACGGGCGGCTCGACGGTCGAGGACGCGCCTCGGACGAACTCACCCAGGGTCTGAAGCGTCGAGATCGCTTCCTTGGACGTTATTCCGAGCTCTTTCGCGAGCTCGTGAACGCGGGGCTTGGCCACTTCTCTCCTGTCTCGGTCCGCACCGAAACAGGCACGAACCACTTATTTTCCGTTGAGGCTCCCGGAGCGTCGGCCGTCGGTGACGGCGCGGGGTCGCGGGAGGCCGTTGGCAGAGCACAACGAAGCACTCATCGCTGGGCACTCATCGGTTTTCCATCGGTTCTCTGACTCGCTTTCCAGTTCTGCACCCGCGGACGGACGTGGTCACCGGTCCGGTCGGACCGCGCGGGCTGCCGTCCGGGGGACGGCTGTGGTCGGCACTCGTGCGCCCGGTCGCCGGACGGCCCCCGTGGACAGCAGGGCCTCCAGCTCGGGGGCGACCGCCTCGGTGTCCACGACCGCCCGGAACGCGCGCCGGAAGGCGCGCCGGCGCAGGGCCGTGTCCAGGCACTCGTGGGAGGGGTGGAGCCAGGCTCCGCGACCGCCGAGGCGTCCGTTCCGGTCGACCACGGCCCGGAGGCCGTCGTCGGTCGGCACGGTCACCACACGTACGAGCTGGTCAGGGTGTTCGGTGGTCCGGCATCCGATGCACGTGCGACGGGAGTCTGCACTCACTCGCTCGCCGCTCCTCGTCTCGCGCCGGGACGTCGGGGACGTCCCGCGCGGGCCGGGGCCGGCACCGGACAGGGACCACCAACAATCTGACCGCTGTCCAGTCTATCCCGGGGACCGCCCTGGGCCGAAACCGGGCGTGCCCGGACCCCGGGACCTGCCCCTGGCGAGGGTGCGGGTCCCGCCGGGCCGGCGGGGGATCAGTCGCGGGCGGCGGCCTTGGACTCCGGGACGATGTCGATCTTCCAGCCGGTGAGCTTGGCCGCCAGGCGGGCGTTCTGCCCCTCCTTGCCGATGGCCAGGGACAGCTGGGCGTCCGGGACGACGGCGCGCGAGGAGCGGGCCCGCTCGTCGAGCACGCTCACCCGGGACACCTTGGCCGGGGACAGGGCGTTGGCGATGCAGCGGGCGGGGTCGTCGGACCAGTCGACGATGTCGATCTTCTCGTCGTGCAGCTCGTTCATCACGGCCCGCACGCGGGAGCCCATCTCGCCGATGCAGGCGCCCTTGGCGTTGATCCCGGACTGGGTGGCGCGCACCGCGATCTTCGTGCGGTGCCCGGCCTCCCGGGCGACGGCCATGATCTCCACGGTGCCGTCCGCGATCTCGGGGACCTCCATCTCGAACAGGCGGCGCACGAGGTCCGGGTGGGAGCGGGAGAGCGTGATGGACGGGCCCTTCATGCCGCGCTTGACCTCGACGACGAACGCGCGGATGCGGGCGCCGTGCGGGTACTTCTCGCCGGGGGACTGCTCGTGCGGGGGCAGCACGCCCTCCACGGTGCCGAGGTCGACCTGCACCATGTGGGGGTTGTGGCCCTGCTGGATCTGCCCGGAGACGATCTCGCCCTCCCGGCCCTTGAAGTGGCCCAGCACGGCGTCGTCCTCGACGTCGCGCAGCCGCTGCAGGATGACCTGGCGGGCCGTGGAGGCGGCGATCCGCCCGAAGCCGGCCGGGGTGTCGTCGAACTCCCCGACGGCCTCGCCGTCCTCGTCCAGCTCCGGGGCCCAGATGGTGACGTGGCCGGACCGGCGCTCGATCTCGGCGCGCGCTCCGGGGAGCGCGCCGGCGGTCTTGTGGTACGCGAGCAGGAGGGCCTGCTCGATGGTGGGGATGAGCAGGTCCACGGGGATGTCGCGCTCACGCTCCAGCAGTCGGAGGGTGCTCATATCGATGTCCATGTCCGGCCTTCCTCACCTGTCGGCCCCCGGGGACGCAGCGGCGCGCCGTCGGGGATGACGGGGCGCCGACACGGGTCGTGCTCGCACACCCGTCGTCGCACTCGGTGGTCGTCGCGCTGTGGACCGCGGCGCCGGTGGACGCCGCGGTGTCAACGGCACATCTTACACTCGTGCCGCGGGGACCGGCCCCGTCAGTCCGTGAACTCGACCTCCACCCGGGCACGGCGCACGGCCTCGAAGGCCCAGCGCTCCGGCTCCAGCAGCCGCGGCGGCATGCCCTTCTTGACCTGGTGGCTGCGCTGCAGGACCACCCCGGCGGGCTCCACCTCGAGCAGGCGGGCCGTGAACTTCTCGCCCTCGAGCGGGGTGACGCGCACCAGCCGGCCGACCGAGCGCCGCCAGTGCCGCGGCGCCGTGAGCTCCCGGGTGGCCCCCGGGGAGGAGACCTCCAGCTCGTAGGCGGAGCCGGGCACGGGGTCCGTGCGATCGAGCAGCTCCGACACGGCGCGGGAGGCCTCGGCGATCCGGTCGATGTCCACGCTGCCGGTGCTCTCCTCCGGCAGGTCCACGAGCACCTGCAGCACGAGACCGGTGCCGGACGGCTTCAGGGCGACGTCCTCGAGGACGAGGCCGGACTCCTCCACGGCCGGGCGGATCAGCTCGGCCAGCCGGAGCTGGTCGTCGGGTCCGGTGGTGCTGTGCTCGCTCACGGGGTCTCCTGGTGCGCTCGGGTCGGCGGGGTCGGTCCAGGAGATCCTATGATGAACGCGCCCCCGCACACCCCCTCCCCCAGGAGCCTCCCGGTGACCGACCCCCGCACGCCCGCCTCGTCCCGGGTGCTCCCGGTGCTGCTGGGCGTCCTGCTGCTGACCGGGATCGCCGGGGCGTGGTGGCAGGACCCGGGCCGGCCGGTGCCGGCGGACGAGGTCGTGCGGGCCGACGCGTGGCTGCGCACCGAGGCGCTGCTGGGGAGCCCGTCCCCGGGCCCGGAGCCCGCTGTGCGGCGGGAGGACGTGCGCGCGGACCTGGCCCGCCAGCTCGAGGCCCTCGGTCCCGCCCCCGACGAGCGCACGCGGGACGCCGCCCGCGAGCGGCGCCCCGCCCCGGGGGCCTCCGCGGGGGACGCGGGCAGCACGCCGCCCGCCGCCCTGAGCTCGACGGCCGCGGTCCTGGCCCAGGACGCCATGAGCGCGCAGGACCCCGCCCTGGCGCGGGTGCTCGCGGCCGCGGCGGTCTCGCGCACGACGGCGTCCCGGCAGCCGGTCCCGACCGGGGCCGCGGCGCCGGCCGGAGACGCGCTCTGCGAGGTGCCCGCGGAGGCCCCGCCCGGCGGGGCCGGCGCCCCCGCCGCCGTCCTGTGGTCGGCGCTGGACCGCGCCGGCTACGCGGCCGAGGCGCTGGCCGCCCGCACGGCCGGCCCGGCCGGGGACGACGTGCCCGCCGGGCTGCCGGACCGGGTCCGGGAGGACGTCGAGGACCTGCTGGAGCTGCCGACCGCCCGGCACGTGCTCGCGGCCGAGCCGGGGCTGCGGGCGGGCGCCTACGTCCTGCCGGACGGCGTGCGGGAGCACCCCGGGCGGACCGCCGGCACCGTGGCCGGGGACGTGCAGGCGGCGGCCGCCCACGTCCTCGCCCGGGGGGACGCCGGCGCCCGGTGCTGGGCGGTCCTGGCGCTCGAGCGCGCGACCGGCTGGCGCGCCGAGCTCACCGGGGACGTCGACGCCCTGCCCGGCGTGGTCCCCGGCGACCCTCCCGGGTGATCGGCCGGTCCGCGCCCCTGGTGGTGCGGACCTCCTGCGCGCCCCGAGGGTGCGGGGCGACGGGACCGGCGGGCGGCTCAGGCCCCGCGCAGCACGTCGACGCCCAGCTTGAGGATGAGCAGCGACACCACGGTGAGGAACACCACACGGATGAAGCGGCTGCCGCGGGCCACGGCCGTGCGCGCCCCGAGGTAGCCGCCGAGCATGTTGGACAGCCCGAGCACCAGGCCCAGGCCCCAGAGCACGGAGCCGTGGCCGAAGAAGAACACGAGCGCCCCCACGTTGGTGGCGAGGTTGACGATCTTCGCCTTGGCGCTCGCGGCCAGGAAGCTGTAGCCCAGCAGCGTGATCATGGCGATGACCAGGAACGACCCGGTGCCCGGGCCCATCACGCCGTCGTAGAAGCCGATGACCGTGCCGATGACCATCGCGGTGCCGTAGTGCCTCGCCCCGCTGTGCCGCAGCTCGGTGAGCTGGCCCACGGTGGGCCGGGCCACGGTGAACAGGAGCACGGCCACGAGCGCGGCCAGGATGATGGGCCGGAACACCTCCTCGGGCAGGGACGCGGCCAGCGCCGCCCCGCCGAAGCTGCCGACCAGGGCCACCCCGGCCATGGGCAGCGCCGTGCGCAGGTCGGGGGACGTGCGGCGGTAGAACGTCACCGCGCTCGTGGCCGTGCCGAACACGGAGCCCATCTTGTTGGTCGCCAGCGCCTGCACGGGGCTGATCCCCGGGACCATGAGGACCACGGGCAGCTGCAGCAGCCCGCCGCCGCCGACCACCGCGTCCACGAAGCCCGCGGCGAGCCCGGCGGCCACCAGCAGGACGACCACGCCGGGGTCCATCTGCTCCAGGCCGGAGGGCCCGAGCCAGGCGGCGAGCCCCTGCACGGGCTCAGCCGCGCACGGCCGCGGCGACCACCGGGGCGACGCCCTCGCGCGGGACGTCCTCGCTGCTGCCGCTCGCGCGGTCCTTGAGCTCGAGCACGCCGTCCTTGAGGCCGCGGCCGACCACCAGCACGGTGGGTACGCCGAGCAGCTCCGCGTCGCCGAACTTCACGCCCGGGGAGACCTTGGGCCGGTCGTCGAAGAGCACCTCCAGGCCTTCCGCCTCCAGCTCGGCCACGATCCGCTCGGCCTCCTCGAGCACCTCGGGACCCTTGCCGGTGGCGACCACGTGGACGTCCGCCGGGGCGACCTGGCGGGGCCAGATCAGGCCCTTGTCGTCGTGGTAGGCCTCGGCCAGGGCCGCCACGGCCCGGGTGACGCCGATCCCGTAGGAGCCCATGGTCACCGTGACCAGCTTGCCGTTGCGGTCCAGGACCCGCAGCCCCAGCGCCTCCGCGTACTTGCGGCCCAGCTGGAAGATGTGCCCCATCTCGATGCCACGGGCCGCCTCGAGCGGGCCGGAGCCGTCCGGGGCGGGATCGCCCGCCCGGACCTCCGCGCACTCGATGACGCCGTCCCAGACGAAGTCGCGCCCGGCCGCGAGGTCGTAGACGTGCTGGCCGGCGACGTTCGCGCCGGTGATCCAGCGGGTGCCGCGGACCACGCGCGGGTCCACGAAGAAGGGGATGCCGGTCGCGGACTCCTCGCCGAGCACGGCCTGGTCGAGCGACAGGCCCGGGCCGATGTAGCCCTTGACGAGCAGGGGGCAGGCGCGCAGGTCCTCGTCGCCGGCCTGCTCGACCAGCAGCTCGCCGGAGACGTCCAGGGCGGCGCCGATGCCGGCCTCGATGCGCTTGAGGTCCACCGCACGGTCGCCGGGCAGCCCCACCGCCACGAGCCGCCGCGTGCCGTCGGGCAGGACCACGGCCAGGACCACGTTCTTGAGCGTGTCGGCGGCGGTCCAGGCGCCCTCGGACCGCGGGTGCAGCTCGTTCGAGCGCTCCACGAGGGTGTCGATCGTGGGGCTGTCCGGGGTCTCGAGCACCCGGGCCTCGGGGGCGCCGGCGAGGTCGCGCTCCTCGGGCACCACGGTGGTCACCGCCTCGACGTTGGCGGCGTAGCCGCCGGGCGAGCGCACGAAGGTGTCCTCCCCGATGGGCGTGGGGTGCAGGAACTCCTCGGAGCGGGAGCCGCCCATCGCCCCGGACTGGGCCGAGACGGCGACCACGGGCAGGCCGAGCCGCTCGAAGATCCGCACGTAGGCCTCGCGGTGCCTGGCGTAGGACTCGTCGAGCCCGGCGTCGTCGACGTCGAAGGAGTAGGAGTCCTTCATGACGAATTCCCGCCCCCGCAGCAGCCCCGCCCGCGGACGCGCCTCGTCCCGGTACTTCGCCTGGATCTGGTAGAGCGTCACGGGCAGGTCCTTGTACGACGAGTACAGGTCCTTGACGAGCAGGGTGAACATCTCCTCGTGCGTGGGCGCCAGGAGGTAGTCGGCCTCCTTCCGGTCCTTCAGCCGGAACAGGTTCTCGCCGTACTCGGTCCACCGGTTGGTCACCTCGTAGGGCTCGCGCGGCAGCAGCGCGGGGAAGTGCACCTCCTGCGCCCCGATCGCGCCCATCTCCTCGCGCACCACCTGCTCCACCCGCCCGAGCACCCGCAGGCCCATGGGCAGCCAGGTGTAGATCCCCGGGGCGGCGCGGCGGATGTAGCCCGCCCGGACGAGCAGCCGGTGGCTGTCCACCTCGGCGTCGACCGGGTCTTCGCGGAGGGTCCGCAGGAACAGGGAGGAGAGGCGCAGCGCCACGTGGGCTCCGTTTCTCCCGGGGAGCGCGGCACACAGCGGCCGGGCCCGGGCGTCAAGAGGGTGGGCGGCGCCGACGGCGCCGCTGATTCCGGTCAAATCTACACCCCCGCCCGGCGCGCGCCGCGCGGTGCCTCCGGGCGGCCGGCCTCAGAGCAGCACGGTGGCGAAGGTCCCGACCCGCTCGAAGCCGACCCGCCGGTAGGTGGCGAGCGCCCGGACGTTGTAGTCGTTGACGTAGAGGCTGACCACGGGGGTGCGGGCCCGGGCGAGACGCACGGCGGCGGCCATGCAGGGCGCCGCCAGACCCTGTCCGCGGTGGGCGGGATCGACCCACACGCCCTGCACCTGCGCCACCCCGCGCACCACCGAGCCGAGGTCGGCCTTGAACACCACCCGGCCGCGGTCGTCGGTCAGCACGAGGCAGCGGCCCGCCTCGACGAGCGCGCCGACCCGGTCCCGGTAGCCGCGGTCGCCGCCCGTGTACGGGGAGTAGCCGACCTCCTCCTCGAACATGGCCGCGCTCGCCGGGAGCACGGCGGGCAGGTCCTCGGGCCGCGCCACGCGGACGCCGGGGTGGGGCTCGGGCACCGGGTCGTGGTCGATGGCGAGCAGCGGCTGGACGGGCCGCAGGTCGAAGGGCCGGGGCCAGGTGCGCTCCACGCGCTCCCACAGCCCGAGCACGAGCTCGGCGGGGCCGAAGAGCGAGGCGTGCCGGGACCCGCCCCGCCGCAGGTGCCCGGCGACGAGGTCCAGGCCCTGGGCGTCGAGCGCCACGGGCACCACGTTCGTGCCCACCCAGCAGGCGCCGGTCAGCTCCCCGTCCGGGCCCGCGGTGCCGATCAGGGGCGGGATCCGGGAGCCCGCGCTCCGGCGGTAGGACTCGACGTGGGCGGCCACGAAGGCGTGGGCGACCGGGTCCGCCCCGAGCAGCCGGTCCAGCTGCGCGGGGTCGACCTCCCCCGCCGGCACCAGCCGCGGCGCCGTCCTCCGCTGCGTCCTCAACCGCCCGTCACCGGCCCGTCAGCTGACGCTCACGACGGGACTGCCCGCCGTGCTCTCCCCGTTCTCGTCCGTGTCCATCTCGGCGGCGATGCGGTTGGCCTCCTCGATCAGGGTCTCCACGATCCGGTCCTCGGGGACGGTCTTCACGACCTCGCCCTTGACGAAGATCTGGCCCTTGCCGTTGCCGGAGGCCACGCCGAGGTCGGCCTCGCGGGCCTCGCCCGGGCCGTTGACCACGCAGCCCATGACGGCCACCCGCAGCGGCACGGTGAGGCCCTCGAGGCCCGCCGTCACCTCGTCCGCGAGGCTGTAGACGTCCACCTGGGCGCGGCCGCACGAGGGGCAGGAGACGATCTCGAGCTTGCGCGGGCGCAGGCCCAGGGACTGCAGGATCTGGTTGCCGACCTTGACCTCCTCGACCGGCGGGGCCGAGAGCGAGACCCGGATGGTGTCCCCGATCCCCTGGGAGAGCAGGGCGCCGAAGGCGGTCGCCGACTTGATGGTGCCCTGGAAGGCGGGCCCGGCCTCGGTCACCCCGAGGTGCAGGGGCCAGTCCCCGCGCTCGGCGAGCATCTGGTAGGCCCGGACCATGGTGACCGGGTCGTTGTGCTTCACGGAGATCTTGAAGTCGTGGAAGTCGTGCTCCTCGAACAGGGACGCCTCCCACACCGCGGACTCCACGAGGGCCTCCGGGGTGGCCTTGCCGTACCGGTCCATGATCCGCTGGTCGAGCGAGCCCGCGTTCACGCCGATCCGGATGGACACCCCGGCGGCCTTGGCCTCCCGGGCGATCTGCCCCACCTGGTCGTCGAACTTGCGGATGTTGCCCGGGTTCACCCGCACGGCCGCGCAGCCGGCCTCGATGGCGGCGTAGACGTACTTCGGCTGGAAGTGGATGTCGGCGATCACCGGGATCGGGGACTTCATCGCGATGATCGGCAGGGCGTCGGCGTCGTCCTGGGACGGGCAGGCGACCCGGACGATGTCGCAGCCGGTCGCGTTGAGCTCGGCGATCTGCTGCAGGGTCGCGTTGATGTCCGTGGTGGGGGTGGTCGTCATGGACTGCACGCTCACCGGCGAGTCGGAGCCGACGCCCACGGAGCCCACCCGGATCTGCCGCGTCTTCCGGCGCGGGGAGAGGACGGGCTGGGGTGCGGCGGGCATGCCGAGGCTGACCGGGGTCAAGGAGTTCCTCCGAAGAATCGAGAACAAGAGTCGAGAACAGGGTTCGAGGTACAGGGCGCTGGAGCCGTGGCGGGCGGACCCGGTCCGCGGGCCCGTCGCCGGTTCCCATTGTGCCCCATGCTCCGGGGCGGGCGTCAGAACAGCTGGACGGGCTTGACGATGTCCGCGTACACCAGCAGGGCGGACATCCCGATCATGAGCACGGCCACCGCGTAGGTCACCGGCAGCAGCCGGGCGGGGTCGAAGGGACCGGGGTCGCGGTGGCCGAGCAGCCGCGCGCTCCCCCGCCGCAGCCCCTCCCACAGGGCGCCGGCGACGTGCCCGCCGTCGAGCGGCAGCAGCGGGAGGAGGTTGAACACGAACAGCGCCAGGTTCACGGAGCCGATCAGTCCCACGAGGGAGGCGGCCTTGTCCCGCAGCGCGATCTCCTCGTGCGCGGCGATCTCCCCGGAGATCCGCCCGACCCCCACCACGGAGATGGGTCCGTCCGGGTCCCGCGGGGCGTCGGAGAACGCGGCCTCGGCCACCTCGTAGACCCGCTGCGGCAGGTGCAGGACGACCCCGGCGATCTGCTGCAGGCCGTCGAGCACCGCCGGCGGCACCGCGGTCAGCGGCTGCCGGACCGGCTCGGTGGTGGGGCTGATCCCGATGAAACCGACCTCCTCGTAGCGGGGGGTCCCGTCCTCGCCGGTCACCGCGGCCCCGGTGTCGTCCAGCACGGGCCGCGAGGACAGGATCGGGGTCAGCTGGGTGGTCACGGTCCGCCCGTCCCGCTCGATCACCAGCGGGATCCGCTCCCCGGCCCGGTCCCGGATCCGGCCGGTGAGCTCGGTCCAGGAGGCGACCGGGGCGCCGTCGACGGCCGTGACGACGTCCCCGGGGCGCAGCCCGGCGGCGTTCGCGGGGGCCTGGGGGTCCTCCGGCCGGCACTCGGCCTGCCCCGCGCTGCTCCGCTCGGCGGCCACGACGCACTCGGAGACCCACGCCACCGTGGTGGTGGGCGTCGCCGTGCCGAAGCCGGAGAGCAGGACCGCGAGGCACAGCGCCCCGAGCAGCAGGTTCATGACCGGACCGCCGAGCATGATCACGATCCGCTTCCACACGGGCAGGCGGTAGAACGTGCGGTGCTCGTCGCCGGGGGCGAGCTGGTCCGCGGCGGCGCCGCGGGCCTCCGCGGCCAGCTGCTGGAACACCCCGGTGCTGGAGGCGCGGGCCGTGGTGCCCGCGCGCGCCGGCGGGTACATCCCCACCATGGAGATGTAGCCGCCCAGCGGGACGGCCTTGAGCCCGTACTCCGTCTCGCCCCGGCGGCGGGAGACGACCGTGCGCCCGAACCCGACCATGTACTGCGTGACGCGCACGCCGAAGAGCTTGGCCGGCACCAGGTGGCCGATCTCGTGGAGGGCGATGGAGACCGCGATGGCGACCGCGGCCAGCAGCACGCCCACGAGGAACAGCACGACGCCCATCCGTCGGACCTCCCGGGATCGTCGGCGGTCCCCGGCGGGCGCCGGGGACCGGGGGGACCGTGCGCTGCGCACGGCGAGGACCAGTGTGCACCACCATCCTGGACGGTGCCCGTCAGGCGCACCGGACGACGACGGCCGGTGCCCCTCCCGGAGGAGGCGCACCGGCCGTCGCGGGCGCGGGCGGAACCGCTCAGCGGCGCAGGATCCGGCGGGCCAGCCGGTTGCCCACCACCTGCACGAGCTGGACCAGGACCACGATCACGGCGACCGCGGCCCACGTGACCTCGTCGTTGAACCGCTGGTAGCCCAGCCGCAGGGCGAAGTCGCCCAGGCCGCCGGCGCCGATGGCCCCGGCCATCGCCGACATGTCGGTGATGCCGATGACGAGGAAGGTGTAGCCGAGCACCAGGGGTCCCAGCGCCTCGGGCAGGATCACCGTGGTGATGATCCGGCCGCGGGAGACCCCCATGGAGCGGGCCGCCTCCACGACGCCCGGGTCCACGCTCATGAGGTTCTGCTCGACGATCCGCGCCACGGCGAACATCGCCCCGATGGTCATCGCGAAGATCGCCGCGTTGGGGCCCAGGCGGGTGCCGACGACCTCCTGGGTCACCGGGCCGAGGGCGGCCAGCAGGATGATGAACGGGATCGGGCGGACGAAGTTCACCACGAGGTTCAGGCCCTCGTGGACCGCGCGGTTCTCCAGGATGTTGCCGCGGCGGGTGACGTAGAGCCCCACGCCCACGAGCAGTCCCAGCAGGCCGGCGAGCAGCAGCGTGACGGCCACCATGTAGAGGGTCTCCCCGAGCGCGGCCAGCAGCTCGGGTCCCAGGACGGACCAGTCGTTCACGCGGCCACCTCTCTCAGGGTCGTGATCCGGGACATCTCGTCGACCACGGCCTGCACGGCCGCGTCCTCGCCCGTGAGCTCGAAGGTCAGGGAACCGAACGACTGCTCCTGGAGCACGCTGATGCCCCCGTAGGCGATGGTGAAGCGGACCCCGCGGGCGGCGCCGTCCGAGAGCACCCCGCCGATGTCCACGCCGTCGCCGACGTCCACGATGACCAGGCGCCCCCGGTGGGTGCGGCGCAGCCGTGCCACGTCGCGGGCGTCGGGCTCCGAGTGCAGCACGGAGGAGACGAAGCGGTGGGCGGTCTCGGTGCGCGGCCGGGCGAAGATGTCCACGGTGGAGCCGTGCTCCACGACCTTCCCGTCCTGCATCACGGCCACCCGGTCCGCGATGGCCCGCACCACGTCCATCTCGTGGGTGATGATCACGATGGTGATCCCCAGCTCCCGGTTGACCCGCTGCAGCACCTGCAGCACCTCCTGCGTGGTCTCCGGGTCCAGGGCGCTCGTCGACTCGTCGGCCAGCAGCAGCTTCGGGCTGGTGGCCAGGGCGCGGGCGATGCCCACGCGCTGCTTCTGCCCGCCGGAGAGCTGCTCCGGGTAGTTCCCGGCGCGGGCGGCCAGGCCCACGAACTCGAGCAGCTCGGCCACCCGGGCACGGCGCTTCTCCTTCGGCCAGCCGGCCCGCTTGAGCGGGTACTCGACGTTGCCGGCCACGGTCCGGGAGGTGAAGAGGTTGAACTGCTGGAAGATCATGCCGATCTCCTGCCGCACGGGCGCCAGCTCCGTCTCGCGCCGGCCGGCCACCTCGAACCCCTCCACGGTCAGGGACCCGGAGGTCACCGGCTCGAGCCCGTTGATCAGGCGCACGAGGGTGGACTTGCCCGCCCCCGAGTAGCCGATCACGCCGAAGATCTCGCCGCGGCGGACCTCGAGGCTGACGTCGTCGACCGCCACCACCTCGCGGGCCGCCCGGCCCGTGCCGGTGCGGAAGGTCTTGGAGACGTTCTCGAAGCGGACGAGCACCTCCTCGGGGCGCCCGGACGGGGACGGCCCGGTGGGTCCCTCCGCGCTCACTGCTGCTGGTCCTTCAGCTCCTGCTGGTAGCGCTGGGTGAGGTCCTGCAGCTCCTCCGGCTCGAGCTGCAGCGGCACGGCGGTGCCCTTGGTCTCCTCCATCTCGGCGTCGATCACGGGCTGCTCGTGGTAGAGGGCCGCGACCTTCCGCAGGGTCTCGTCGTCGGCGAGCTCCTCCGTCGTGGTGAAGAGGTTGACGTAGGCCCGGGAGCCCTCGGCCTCGGGGTCGTCCTGGGCGAGCGCCGACTTCGGGTCGATGTCCGCCCGGGACAGGAAGTCGTTGTTGATGACCGAGCCGGCCACCGAGTCCAGGGACAGCACCGTCTGCTCCGCCGAGACGGGCGTGACCTTCACCGTGGAGGCCTCGGTGTCGACGTCGAGCTCGGTGGGGATGAGGGTGTCCGAGGTCAGCTCCACGAGGCCGGCGGACTCGAGCACGAGCAGCGCGCGGGAGAGGTTCACGGCGTCGTTGGGCACGGCGATCTCGTCGCCCTTCTGGAACTGCTCCACGGATTCGTACTGGTTGGAGTACAGCCCCAGCGGGTAGATCGAGGTCGAGCCGATCGGGGTGATGGAGCCCCCCGCGGAGTTGTTGTAGTCGGCGAGGAACGGGACGTGCTGGAACCAGGTCATCTCCACGTCGCCGGACTCGGTGGCGGGGTTCGGCTGGTTGTAGTCGGAGAAGTCGACGTACTCGACCGTGATGCCCTGCTCCTCGGCCAGCTTCTTCAGGGCGTCGTGGGTCGGGTCGGTGCCCACCACGCCGATGGTGACCTTGTCGTCGGCCAGGACACCCTCGCCGGAGGACTCCCCGGCGGAGCCGCCGCAGGCGGTGAGGGTGAGGCCGAGGGTCGTGGCCAGTGCGAGGAGGGGGAGGCGCTGCGATCGCATGTGGTGCCTTTCCGTGGGTCCGTTGGTGTCGGAGGTCTTCACCGGGGCCGGGGACCGGCGGCGACGGCCGATCGGCGCGCGGAAGGGCGCGGCAGGCGTCGAGCCGTACTTGCCGCCGGCCGTCCTCGGCCGTGGCCGGATGGTTCACCTGGGGCACCCCACTACGGGAGAGGGTTGCCGCCCAGCAAGCCAGGGCTCGGTGCTGGGACTCGTCATCCGGCCGACAGACTAGCACGGACGCGCCCGCTCGCGGCGCCGGGCCGGGAGCGCGGGAGGCGGGACCCGGGAGCGCCGGAGCCGGCGGCCGGGTCAGCCGGCCAGGACCTCCTGGGCGCGGCACCGTGCCCAGCGCTCGGCCTCGAGGACCGCCTCCAGGTCCGGCTCCCCGGACCCGTCGTGCTCCTCCAGCACCGCCTCGACCGTGTCCACGATGGCCGGGAAGCGGATCCGGCCGTCGTGGAAGGCGTGCACCGCCTCCTCGTTGGCGGCGTTGAACACCGCGGGGAAGGTCCCGCCCCGCTCCCCCGCGGCCTTGATCAGCTCCACGGCCGGGAACACCACCGGGTCGAGGGGTTCGAAGGTCCACTCGGTGGCGCGCGTCCAGTCGCACGGCAGCGCGGCCCCGGGCACCCGGTGCGGCCAGGCCAGGCCGAGGGCGATGGGCAGGCGCATGTCCGGGGGCGAGGCCTGGGCGAGGGTGGAGCCGTCCACGAACTGGACCATGGAGTGGACCACCGACTGCGGGTGGACGACCACGTCGATGCGCTCGAGGGGCACGTCGAAGAGCAGGTGCGCCTCGAGCACCTCGAGCGCCTTGTTCACCATGGTCGCCGAGTTGGTGGTCACCATCAGCCCCATGTCCCACGTGGGGTGCCGCAGGGCGTCCCGCGGGGTGACCGACTCCAGCTCCGCCCGGGACCGGCCGCGGAACGGCCCGCCGGAGGCCGTGAGGACGAGCCGGTCCACCTCCCCGGCCGTTCCGCCGCGCAGCGCCTGGGCCAGCGCGGAGTGCTCGGAGTCCACGGGGATCAGCGCGTCCGGGTCCCCGGTGGCCGCCGCGGCGGAGCGGACGAGGGCGCCGCCGGCGATCAGCGACTCCTTGTTCGCCAGGGCCAGCTTGTGCCCGGCCCCGAGCGCCGCCAGCGTGGGGGCGAGCCCGATGGACCCGGTGATCCCGTTGAGCACCAGGTCCGCGTCGGGATGGGCCGCGGCCGCCGACGCCGCACCGGGCCCGTGCTCGATGTGCGGGCGGTAGCCCCACGCCCCGGCGGCCCCGGCCCGCTCCGCGATCAGGCCGGCCAGTCGGGCGGCGTCCTGGCCGGTGCCGCTCGTGGCCACCAGGGAGGCCCGGGTCTCGACGGCCTGCTCGGCCAGCAGCTCGAGGTGGCCGCGCCCCGCGGCGAGGGCGGTCACGCGGAACGGCTCCGGCCCCTCGAGCCCGCGTGCGGCCCGGACGACGTCGAGGGCCTGGGTGCCGATCGAGCCCGTGGAGCCCAGGACGACGATCCTGCGGGGACCGGCGGCGGCCAGGGCCTGCAGCTCGGGCGTCGGGCGGGTGCGGGGCGAGGAGGCGGGGGACGTCATGGCCCCAGTATCCCCCGGCCCCGGCCCGCCCCGGGTCCCCGCCGGCACCGTGCGGGCCGCGGGGGCCCGGGGCGGGAGGCCCGGGTGCGACGAGGCCCCGTCCACCGGCAGCGGTGGACGGGGCCTCGGGGACCGGTGTGGTCGGGTCAGTGCGTCGTGCGGCCCTTGCGGCCGGTGACCGCACCCCAGATGAAGAGCACGATGAGCGCTCCCACGACGGCGGTGATGATGGTACCGATGTCGAAGACGGACTCCAGGTCGCCGATGCCGATCAGCGAGCCGAGGAAACCTCCGAGGAGGGCTCCGACGATGCCGAGGACCATGGTGACGAGAATTCCGCCGCCCTGGTTGCCCGGCATGATGAGCTTGGCGAGGGCGCCGGCGATGAGGCCGAGGACGATCCAGCTGATGATTCCCATGATGGCTCCTTATCCGTCCCGGGAGGGACTTTCAGTGTACGCAACCGGCGAGTATCCCTGGAATACCCTGGACCGGCTTCGGGGCCAACACTAACCGACGATCAGCCGCCTGTCTTTTCACGGAGGCGAATTCTCGGGGGCCGACGGGAAAACGGACCGGCCCGCCGGAAGCCGGGGCTTCGGGCGGGCCGGGGATCGTCCCAGGTGGGAGCGGAAGTGGCGTCAGTGGGCGACAGGCTTCTCCGCGCCGATGCCTGTGAGGGAGCGCACCTCCATCTCGGACTGCTTGACGGGGTCCTCGAGCCGGCGCTCCGTCATGGAACCGATGAAACCGAGGAGGAAGGAGGCCGGGATCGAGACCAGGCCCGGGTTCTGCAGCGGGAACCACGCGAAGTCCGCGGTCGGGATCATCGACGTCTCGGCTCCGGACATCACCGGGGAGAAGACGATCAGGCCCACGGAGATGAACAGGCCGCCGTACATGGACCAGACCGCGCCGCGGGTGGTGAAGCGACGCCAGTACAGGGAGTACAGGATGGTCGGCAGGTTCGCCGAGGCCGCGACCGCGAACGCCAGCGCCACGAGGAACGCGACGTTCTGGCCCTGGGCGCCGATGCCGCCCGCGATGGAGACCAGGCCGATGACCACCACGGTGGTCTTGGCGACCTTCAGCTCCTGGCGGGGGTCGGATTTCCCCTTCTTGATCACGCTGGTGTAGATGTCGTGGGCGAAGGACGCCGAGGCGGTGATGGCCAGGCCGGCGACGACCGCCAGGATGGTGGCGAAGGCCACCGCGGCGATGATGCCCATCAGCAGGGACCCGCCGAGCTCGAAGGCGAGCAGCGGGGCCGCGGAGTTCACGCCGCCGGGGGCGGCCTGGATCCGCTCGGAGCCGATGAGGGCCGCCGCGCCGAAGCCCAGGATGAGGGTGAAGAGGTAGAACAGGCCGATCAGGGAGATCGCCCAGACCACGGAGGTGCGGGCCTCCTTGGCGGTGGGGACCGTGTAGAAGCGCATCAGCACGTGGGGCAGGCCCGCGGCGCCGAAGACGAGGGCCAGGCCCAGGGAGATGAAGTCGAGCTTGCTGGTCTCGCTCACGCCGTACTTCAGGCCCGGCTCCAGAATGGCCGGGTTCCCGGAGACGGCGACCGCGTCACCGAGCAGCGAGGAGAAGTTGAAGCCGTACAGCGCCAGGATCCACACGGTCATGACCGCCACGCCCGAGACGAGCAGGACCGCCTTGATGATCTGCACGTAGGTGGTGCCCTTCATGCCGCCCACGAGCACGTAGACGATCATGAGCACGCCCACGATCACGATCACCAGCGACTGGCCGGCCTTGGAGCCGATCCCCAGCAGCAGCGACACCAGGGCTCCGGCGCCGGCCATCTGGGCGAGCAGGTAGAACGCGGACACGGCGAGGGTGGAGATGGAGGCGGCCACGCGCACGGGGCGCTGGCGCAGGCGGAAGGACAGCACGTCCGCCATGGTGAACTTGCCGGTGTTGCGCAGCAGCTCGGCGATGAGCAGCAGCGCCACCAGCCAGGCCACGAGGAAGCCGATCGAGTACAGGAACCCGTCGTAGCCCTGGAGCGCGATCGCCCCCACGATGCCCAGGAAGGACGCCGCCGAGAGGTAGTCGCCCGCGATGGCCAGCCCGTTCTGGGTGCCGCTGAAGCCGCGTCCGCCGGCGTAGTAGTCGGCCGCCGTGGACGTGGACTTCGAGGCCCGCAGGACGATGACCATCGTCACGACGACGAACGCGCCGAAGATGGAGATGTTGATCCAGGGCGTGCCCACCGTCTCCGTGGTGGCGGTCGTCATGGGCACGAGCGCGCTGTTGAGTGGGTTCATCGGTCAGTTCTCCTGTCCGTGGACGCCGCCGGCGGGACCGAGGCTGGGCTCGAGCCGCTCCCGGATGGCCGTGGCTTTCGGGTCCAGCTTGCGGTTGGCGAAGGACACGTAGGCGCCCGTGATCGCGAAGGTCGTGACGAACTGGAGCAGGCCCAGGACGACGCCCAGGTTGACGTTGCCGATCACCTGGATGGCGAACAGCTGCGGGACGTACATGGCGAGCACCACGTACAGCAGGTACCAGACCAGGAAGGCGACGGCGAGCGGGAAGACGAAGCCGCGGTGCGTCTTCCGCAGCTCCTGGAACTCGGGCGACCGCTGGGCCGCGGGGAAGTCGACGTCGGCGACGAGGTCGTCGGCGTCGATCGGTGGCTGGTGGGACATGGGCTACCTCCTCATGTGATGTGGCCCACACTAGGGCGTTGTATGCACAGAGGCAAGACGCACCGCCGAAAAGTTGCCCGATCGGGGTCATTCGCCACACATGATCGGAAATCTGGACGTTGCCTGGTCCAGCATGTATACACAGAGCGCTCCGGGCGCCCGGTTCAGCGCAGCGCCAGCAGCAGCTGCACGGCGCGGTCCAGGAAGGCGTCCACCTGGTGCTCCTCGTAGCCGCGCTCGCCGTGCGCGGGCGGGAACACGGCCCGGCGCACCTCGGCCGGCTCCAGGGGTCCCGTGCCGCCCAGCCGTGCCTCCAGGCGCTCGCACAGCACGTCCACGTGCGCCGCGGAGTAGCCCAGGGCACGGGCCCGGGAGGGGTGCCGGAAGCGCCGGGTGCGCGGGCGATCGAGGCGGTGGCGCAGCGACCGGGTCAGGGCGTCGAGGTGCTCCTGCCAGGCCCGGGGGCCCCGCTCGCGCAGGAACCGCGCGCGCTCGGCGGCGGCGAGGGCGTCCTCGGCCTCGTCGAGGAGCTCGTCGACGGCCGCGGGCCGGTAGCCGCCGCGGGTCCCGGCGAACACGGCCGCACGCACCTGCGTGCTCGTGAGGGTCCCGGGACGCACCGCGGCCTCGGGGCCGCACTCGAGGGCGGCGTGCACGGCGGCCAGGAACTCGTCCACCTGCGGAACGTCGTAGCCGAGCTCGGTCCGGGCGCACCGGGGGACGCGGGTGGCGGGCGGCAGGTCGTCCGGGCGGTCGGAGGGCATGGGCCGGCGGTCCTCGCGGTCCGGCTCAGGCGCCCGCGGCGAACAGCGCGAAGAGCAGGTAGCCGGCCGGGACGGCGAAGAGGATGGAGTCGATCCGGTCCATCACGCCCCCGTGACCGGGCAGCAGCGTGCCCATGTCCTTGATCCCGAGCTCGCGCTTGACCATGGACTCGGAGAAGTCCCCGAGCGTGGCGGCGAGCACGAGGGCGGCGGCCAGCAGGGCGCCCTGCCACCAGGCGTGGTCGAGCAGCAGGACGGCGCACAGCACGCCGATGACCACCGAACCGCCCAGGGAGCCGGCGAAGCCCTCCCAGGACTTCTTGGGGCTGATCCGCGGCGCCATGGGGTGGCGGCCCCAGATCACGCCCACGGCGTAGCCGCACGTGTCGGAGCCGACGGCCAGCAGGATCACGGTGAGCACTTTCAGGGGCCCGGCCTCGGTGTGGTAGAGCAGCAGCGCGATGCCGAGCATGAACCCCACCCACACCAGGGCGAAGACGGAGCCCATGATCGAGAGGATCATGCCGTCCCGGTGCCCCAGGGCCCGCCACACGATCACGAGGGTCAGCCCCACGATCACGGCCATCATGAGCGCCTCGCCGCCCCCGGCGAAGGCCGCCACGGGCATCAGCACGCCCGCGGCCACCGCCGGCACCCGCGGAATGGCGATCCCGCCGTAACGCAGCGAGCGTCCGACCTCCCAGACGCCGATCCCCGCGGCCGTCCCGGCGAGGAGCGCCAGCACGAGGGGCTGGACGAACAGGCCGACGAGCAGGGTCCCGATGAGCACCACGGCGACGCCCACGGCGGCGGGAAGGTTCCGCCCGGCGCGGGAGGGCGCGGTGTGCCGCCGTCCCGGGTCCGGCGACGCCCCGGCCGGAACCGGTGCGGGCCGGGCCCGTGGGGAGAAGACTCCCCCGGCGGCGCCGGGGGAGGTCCTCGTCTCCTGGTGCGGTCGTCGCTGGTCGGGCATCAGACCTGCAGCAGCTCCGCTTCCTTGTTCTTGAGCATCTCGTCGATCTGGTCGATGTGCTTCTTGGTCGTGGCGTCGAGGTCCTTCTCGGCGCGCTTGCCCTCGTCCTCGCCGATGTCGCCGTCCTTGACGGCCTTCTCGATCAGGTCCTTCGCGTGCCGGCGGATGTTGCGCACGGACACCCGCGCCTCCTCGGCCTTGTGCCCGACGATCTTGACGTACTCCTTGCGCCGCTCCTGCGTGAGCTCCGGCATGACCACGCGGATCACGTTGCCGTCGTTGGCGGGGTTGGCCCCGATGTCGGAGTTGCGCAGCGCCTTCTCGATGTCGTTGAGGGCGGAGCGGTCGTACGGCGTGATGAGCAGCGTGCGCGCCTCGGGGTTCTGGAAGGAGGCGAGCTGCTGCAGCGGGGTGGGGGTGCCGTAGTACTCGACCAGCAGGCCCGAGAACAGCGAGGGGTTGGCCCGCCCCGTGCGGATCGCGGCGAAGTCCTCCTTGGCGCCGTCCACGGCCTTGCCCATCTTGGTCCTCGCGTCGGACATGGTCTCTGAGATCATGTAGGGGCTCCTTCGTCGTGTCGCACGGAGTCCTCCGCGCGGAGTGGGTCCGGCCGGTCGCTGCGCGCGGCCCGGCCATGCTGGGCCCAGTCTAACCGTGGCCCGTCCCGCGCCGGCTCACGCGGTGACGAGGGTGCCGATCTGCTCGCCGAGGATGGCGCGGGTGACGTTGCCCTCCCCCTCCATGCCGAAGACGCGCATGGTCACGTCGTTGTCCCGGCACAGGCTGAAGGCCGTCTGGTCCATGACGCGGATGTCGCGGGCGAGGGCCTCGCCGTAGGTGAGGGTGGACAGCCGCTGGGCGTCCGGGGTGGTGCGGGGATCGGCCGTGTAGACGCCGTCCACGCCGTTCTTGGCCATGAGGACCTCGTCGGCGTGCACCTCGAGGGCGCGCTGGGCCGCCACGGTGTCGGTCGAGAAGTAGGGCAGCCCGGCGCCGGCGCCGAAGATCACGACGCGGTCCTTCTCCATGTGGCGGATGGCCCGGCGCGGGATGTACACCTCGGCGACCTGCTCCATCTTGATCGCGGACTGCACACGGGTGTCGACCCCGCACTGCTCGAGGAAGTCCTGCAGGGCGAGGCAGTTCATGACGGTGCCGAGCATCCCCATGTAGTCCGCCCGCGAGCGGTCCATGCCCGCCTGGGACAGCTCCGCGCCGCGGAAGAAGTTGCCGCCGCCCACCACGATGGCGGTCTCGACCTGGCCCACGGTGGCCGCGATCTGCTCGGCGATGTCCCGGACCACCCGGGTGTCCACCCCGATGGAGCCGCCGCCGAAGACCTCCCCGGAGAGCTTGAGCAGCACCCGGCGCCGGGTGGGGGCGACCCGCGGGTCCCTGCTCAGGCGCAGGGCCTCGTCCTGGATCTCGGAGGCAGAAGTGGTGGGCATGGTTCCTCCCGGCGACGACGGAGCATGGTGGACGGCCGGACCCCGCGCGGGTGCGGCTGGTGCGGGGGCGGCCTCCCTCAGCATACAGAACACCCCTGCCCGCCGAGGCCGGACGCCGGGGCCCCGACGGCGTCGCCGCAGGTCGGAGCGGGAAAGGTGCCGGCTCGAAAGGTGCCGGCCCGAAAGGTCGGGCTCGAAGGTTGGACGCGCACGAGGCGGGAGGAGAACGACAGAGGAGACGCCCCCGCGGTGCGGGGGCGTCTCCTCTCGTGCGGCGGGCGCGGGGCGCCCGGCGTGGACCGGTCAGGCGCCGACGCGGAAGCGGGCGAAGGCCGTGGCGGTGGCGCCGGCCTCCTCGAGCACCGTGCCGACGGTCTTCTTGGAGTCCTTCGCGAAGTCCTGCTCGAGCAGCACGACGTCCTTGTAGTAGCCCTTGAGCCGGCCGTTGATGATGTTCGGCAGGATCTTCTCCGGCTTGCCCTCGGCGCGGGCCGTCTCCTCGGCGACACGCTTCTCGGACTCGACGGTCTCGGCGGGCACGTCCTCCTGGGAGAGGAACGTCGGGGACATCGCGGCGATGTGCACGGCGACGTCGTGGGCGACCTGGCCCGCGTCGGCGCCGGCGACGGCCAGCAGCACGCCGACCTGGGCCGGGAGGTCCTTGGAGGTCTTGTGCAGGTAGACGGCCACGTTGTCGCCCTCGACGCGGGCGATGCGGCGCACGACGACCTTCTCGCCGAGCAGGGCACCGGTCTCGGTGACGAGCTCGGAGACGGCCTTGCCGTCGACCTGCGCGTCCATGAGGGCCTCGAGCGTGGTGGCATCGGCGGCCACGGCGGCGTCGAGCACCTTGTTGCCGAACTCGACGAACGGGGCGGACTTCGCCACGAAGTCGGTCTCGGAGTTGACCTCGACCATGTACCCGACGGTGCCCTCGACGCGCGCGGCGACGAGGCCCTCGGCCGTGGCCCGGCCCTCGCGCTTGGTCACGCCCTTGAGGCCCTTGACGCGGATGATCTCCTGCGCCTTCTGGAGGTCGCCGTCGGCCTCGTCGAGCGCCTTCTTGACGTCGAGCATGCCGGCGCCTGTGCGCTCGCGCAGGGCCTTGATCTCAGTGGCGGTGTAGTTCGCCATGGAAACTCCTCACGTAGTCGGTGGTGCCGGCCGGGGCGGGCACGGGCCCGCCCCGGCCGGCCCCGGGCTGGGACCGTGCCCGGCCCGGGGGAACGAACGGTGGACGGAGACTACTCGGCGGCGGTCTCGGTCTCGGCGGGGGCCTCGGTCGCGGCGGCGGTCTCGGCCGGAGCCTCGGCGGGGGCCTCGGCAGCGGTCTCGGCCGGGGTCTCCGCGGCGGCGGTCTGCTCGGCGGCGTGCTGCTCGAGCAGCTCGCGCTCCCACTCGGCCATCGGCTCGGCGGCCTGGTCGGCGCCGCCGGACTTCTTGTTGTGGCGCTCCATGAGGCCCTCGGCCACGGCGTCGGCGATCACGCGGGTCAGCAGGTTGACGGAGCGGATGGCGTCGTCGTTGCCCGGGATCGGGAAGGCGACCTCGTCGGGGTCGCAGTTGGTGTCGAGGATCGCGACGACGGGGATGCCCAGCTTCTGGGCCTCGTCCACCGCGAGGTGCTCCTTCTTGGTGTCCACGATCCAGATCAGGGACGGGGCCTTGGTCAGGTTGCGGATGCCGCCGAGGGTGCGCTCCAGCTTCTCCTTCTCGCGGCGCAGGAGCAGCAGCTCCTTCTTGGTGTACTGCGAGCCGGCGACGTCGTCGAAGTCGATCTCCTCGAGCTCCTTCATGCGCTCGATGCGCTTGGAGACCGTGGCGAAGTTGGTGAGCATGCCGCCGAGCCAGCGGTGGTTCACGTAGGGCATGCCCACGCGGGTGGCCTGCTCGGCGATGGCCTCCTGGGCCTGCTTCTTGGTGCCGACGAAGAGGATGGTGCCGCCGTGGGCCACGGTGGTCTTGACGGCCTCGTAGGCGCGGTCGATGAACGACAGCGACTGCTGGAGGTCGATGATGTAGATGCCGTTGCGCTCGGTGAAGATGAAGCGCTTCATCTTCGGGTTCCAGCGTCGGGTCTGGTGGCCGAAGTGCACGCCGCTGTCGAGGAGCTGGCGCATGGTAACGACAGACATGTCGTCTCCTTGTTCTCGTGCGGGAGGGCGTGCGAGGACGCCCGGCCCGCGGGTACGGTTATCGGCTGCGTCCGGCGGACGAGCCCCTGGCGCAGCGGTGGGCGGACCCTGGGGGCCCGTCACCCGGACGCCGTGCCGCACCCCGCCGGGACGGGGAACGCGGACCGGGGCGGCCGGGCCGGGAGCAGAACTCCCGGCGGCGCTGCGCGCGAAGTCAGCGGCTCGCCTCCGTGCCGTCGTGCCCGGCGTCGGGGCCGGGTCCGGGGTGGTCACGGGGGCACGCCACGATGGGCGCGGGAGAGCACACTGCGCCGCCCAGTGTACTACAGGGCCCGGTCCGCCCTGCACACGACCGGCACCCGCCGGGCGGGCTGCGGAGGCGTCCACAGCACGGTGCCGCACGGTCCCCGGGCGGCCGGACCGGGGGCGATGGTGGGGACATGTCCGTCCGCCCCGTTCCGTCCCCCCGTCCTCCCCGACCGCAGCGCCGGCGGGCGGGGCTCCCCCCGGCGAGCCGGGCGGCGCTGGTGCTCGCGCTCGTGCTCGTGCTCGGGTCCGCCCTCCCCTCCCCCGGCGCCGCGGCGCAGCGGTGGTCGTGGCCGCTGGCCCCGCGCCCGGCCGTGGTCGCCGAGTGGGTCGCACCCGCCCACCGGTGGGGACGCGGGCACCGCGGCGTGGACCTGGCGGCGGAGCCGGGCGCGGCGGTGCGCGCACCGGCACCGGGGACGGTGAGCTTCGTGGGGTTCGTGGTGGATCGCCCCGTGCTCACGATCGACCACGGCCGGGGGCTGCGCTCGAGCGTCGAGCCCGTCGAGTCGGACCTGGTCGCCGGTGACCGGGTCCGGCGCGGTCAGGTGGTCGGCGTGCTGCGGGGCGGCGGGCACTGCGCCCCGGGGTCCTGCCTGCACTGGGGCGTGCGCCGGGACGGCGCCTACGTCAATCCGCTCGGCTTCGTCGGCGCGCTCGGCCCGTCGGTGCTGCTGCCCGTGCCGGGCCGGGAGCGTGCTCAGCGCTGAGCGTCCTCGACGCCCTGCTCGACCTCCTGCTGGAGCTGCTCGGCACCCTCCTGCAGCTCCCCGGCGCCCTGCTCGACCTCCTGCTGGAGCTGCTCGGCACCCTCCTGCAGCTCCCCGGCGCCCTGCTCGACCTCCTGCTGGAGCTGCTCGGCACCCTCCTGCAGCTCCCCGGCGCCCTGCTCGACCTCCTGCTGGACCTGGTCGGCGCCCTCTTCGACCTCCTCCGCGGTGGTGTCGCAGCCGGTCAGCGCGGCGAGCGCCAGGAGGGCGACGGACAGGAGGCTCCACGGCGTGCGGCGGCTCATCTCGGGGTCCTTCGGTGTGGGTGGTGCGCGGCTGGGACCACCAGTGCACCACATCCGCGGCGGCCGCGCACCCGGTGGACGGACGGGGCCGGCAGGTGCACCCCTCCCCCGGGACGGGCACGGCGGGAGGGGTGCGGGAGTAGGGCCGGTGGGGCTTGAACCCACGACCGAAGGATTATGAGTCCTCTGCTCTGACCAGCTGAGCTACGGCCCCGCGCCGGGCCGGGCCCGGCGGCGCAGCACCACGTTACCGCACGAGCGCGGCCAGCCTGCTGCGCAGCCGCCCGGCGCCGGGGGTCCGGGGCCGGGCCGGCTCCGGGTACTCGCCGCGGTAGAGCCGCAGGAACGTCTCGAGGGTCCGCGGGAAGCTGTGCTGGGCGACCTTGCGGCGGCTCTCGCGGCCCATCCGCTCGCGCTCCTCCGCCGGGGCCTGCAGCACGAGGGCGAGCTTGCGGGCGAGGTCCTGGGCGTCGCCCGGGGTGAAGAGCCAGCCGTTGACCCCGTCCTCGGCCAGGTGCGGCAGGGCGCGGGCGTCGGCCAGGACCACGGGCCGTGACGCGGCCATCGCCTCGAGGGTCACCAGCGACTGCAGCTCCGCGGTGCCCGGCTGGCAGAACACGTCGGCCCGCAGGTAGGCCGCGCGCAGCTCCTCGTCCGGCACGTAGCCCCGGAAGCGGACCCGGTCGGCGACCCCGAGGCCCCGCGCGAGCTTCTCGAGCGCGGGGCGCTGCTCGCCGTCGCCCACCAGCTCGAGATGGGCGTCCAGCTCGGCGGGCAGCACGGAGAGGGCCTCGATGAGCACGTCGACGTTCTTCTCGACCGCCAGCCGGCCCGTGAACAGGATGGTCGGAGGTCCGGTCTGCTGCCGTTGCTCGCCCTCGTGGGCCTCGTAGTCGGTGATCCGGATGCCGTTGGACACGGCGAGCACGGAGTCGGGGAAGCCGTTGCGGCGCATCGTCTCGACGGCGAGCGGGGTGGGCGCGGTCACCACGTCGCATGCGCCGAACACCCGCACCATGTCCCGCCACGAGACCGCGCGGTAGCGCTCCAGCACCCACGCGGGGAACGGCAGGAACGGCTCCAGGTTCTCGGGGACGAAGTGGTTCGTGGCCACCGTGCGGATGCCCCGCCGGCGGGCTTCCCGCACCAGCATCCGGCCGAGGATGTAGTGGTTCTGGACGTGCACGACGTCGGGGCGGACGTCGTCGAGCACTCGGCGGATCTGCGCGGCGACCTGCCACGGGAAGCACAGCCGGAAGTACGGGTGCGTGAACGCCCGATGGGAGCGGAGGCGGTGCTCCACCACGCCGTCGTCCTCCTGCCGGCAGGACGGCCCCGGTCCGGGGCGGGCGCACAGCACGTGCACCCGGTGGCCCTGCTCGTGCAGTCCGCGGGCGAGCCGGTGCCCGAACTGGGCGGCCCCGTTCACGTCCGGCGGATAGGTCTCGGCGCCCAGGAGGACGGTCAGGGGGCGGTCTGAGGTCGTGGTGTCGGCGCTCAAGCGTGTCTTCCCGGTCGGTCGTGGGCTGGGCGGTCGTGGACGGGACGGTCGGGCACCGGTCGGCCGGGGGCCGCGGAGTGCCGCGCCGCCGGGTGCCGCGCCGGGGGTCCCGGCACGCGCCGCGCCCGGTGCTGCTGGGTGAGCCCGGCGCGGCGTTCCAGCACCTCCGGGTGGTGTTGGGAGAGCACGGCGACCCCGACTATAGCAATGCCGCCGGCCGCGGCCATGAGCACGCCGACCGGGACGGAGAAGCCTGGGGCGGCCTCGCCGAGGACCAGCATCCCCAGGAGCACGCCCACCATGGGGTCGATCACGGTGAGACCGGCGATCACGATGTCCGGGGGTCCGGCGGCGAAGGCGGTCTGCACGAACCACCCGCCGAGCACGGCCGCGACGGCCGCTGCGGAGACCGCCGCCCAGTTGACCTCGTCCAGGGGTGACCCGGCGCTGCCCTGGATCCGGATGAGCGTCAGGCGCACGAGCACCGCCACGAAGCCGTAGAGGATGCCGGCCCCCACCACGTAGAAGGTCCCGCCCAGGCTGCGCCCGAACATCGCCGCCGAGACCCCGAGGACGCAGGTCAGCACCACCAGCGTCACCACCACGGTCTGCTCGGCCCACTGCGAGATGCCCCGGGCCGGATCGGTGGCCGCCACGGCGCAGGTCACGAACACCGCGCCGCCCGCGGTGCACAGCCCGATCGCCGTCCAGGTGCGCCGGTTGATCCGCAGCCGGCGGTGCCGGGCGTGCAGGAGCGTGGTGATGACCAGGGCCACCACGCCGATCGGCTGGACGACCGTCACGGTGGCCAGCCCCAGGGCCGTGACGTTGAGCGCGGTGCCGGCGCCCAGCAGGCCGAGGCCGAGCAGCCAGCGGGGACGGCGCAGCAGGACGGCGATGCTGCGCAGACCCAGACGCCCGTGCGCCACGTCGGCCACGGCGCTGCCCTGCTGCTGCGTCCCCACGGCCAGGCACACCGCGGAGAGCAGCGCCAGGGCGACGGCCAGCCACTGGCTCACGGCGTCCTCCCTTCACTCGTCACGCCCGGGAGTCTATCGAGCCCGCGCGTCCCGCCGGCCCGGGATGCGTGGACGCCCGGTGAACGCACGGGGAAGGCCCGGAAGCCGGCGGCTTCCGGGCCTTCGCACGGTGCACTCGTCCACGGGCGGCCCGTGGACGGCGAGGTCACCGGAACAGCTTGCGCAGGAACACGACGAACGCGCTCCCCGCCACGGCCAGCACCGTGAGCGGCTGCCACCGCTCGCCGAGCCCGGACTGGCCGTTGCCCGTCTTGACCCCGCCCTGCGACAGCAGCCCCTTGACGTCCTTCGGGGTGGTCTTGACGGTGCGGCTGGTGCGGTCCACGAAGCCCTTGGTCGTGGCCTGGATGGTCTCCGCGCGGCCCTGGACGTCGTCGCGCAGCGTCTTGAGGTGCTCGCGGCGCAGCTTGAGCCGGTGACGCAGCTGCTCCTCGGTGGGCGCCGGGGGCTTCTGCCGGGCGGGGTCCTGGGCCGCCTCGCGCTTCTCCTGCTCCTTGCGCTCCCGGGCCAGCTGCTCCTCCCGCTGGACGCGTCCCTCGGTGTAGGCAGAGCCCTCCTTGACCACGCCGAGGTCGTACTTCGTCCCGAAGACCGCCTTGCGCGGCACGAGCGGCAGGGCCTTCTTGATGGTCGACACCCCGATGAGCGCGGCGACGGCGAGGACCACCAGGAACAGCACGGCGAGCAGCAGGGCGGCCAGCCAGGCCGGCATGACCTGCGCCAGCCCGGCGATCGCCGCGCCCACGAGGGCGATCGTGGCCAGCAGCAGGAAGACCAGGCCGACGACGACGAAGGCTGCGCCCTTGCCCAGCGTCTTCGCCTTCTCCGTCAGCTCGATCTTGGCGAGCTGCGCCTCGTCCTTGAGCTGCTTGGGCAGCAGCCGGGCGAAGACCTTGACGACGTCGAGGATCGAGGCCGATCCGGGGTCGGAGTGCTCCGACCGCGTTCCCGACGCCCCGCCCGTGCTGGGGCCTACCGAATGACTCATGCCCGCCTCCGTTGATGTGAAGAAAAGTACGTGGACTGAGGACCAAGCTACCACCGGGGACGCCGCGGGCGGACGAGCGCGCAGCCGTGACGCGGGCACGTCCGGACGTGCGGGAGGGCCCGTCCGGTGCTGCCGGACGGGCCCTCCCGTCAGTGGGTGGAACCGACCACGGAGTCAGTCCTTGTCGTCCTTGCCCTTGCCCTTGTCCTTGCCGTGGTCGTGATCGTGGTCGTGATCCCAGTCCTTGTCCTCGTCCTGCTCGAAGTAGACCTTCACGTAGCGCTTGTCGCAGACCTTGTCCGACTTGCCCGTGCGGTCCACCTTGCGGGCGTCCTTGTAGTAGCCCCACCAGTCGCCGCCGTGGCACTTCTCCTTGGCGATGGACGCGGCCTGCTTGAGGCTCTTGTCCTCGTAGGTCCTCGACTTCCAGTGGCCGTGGTGCCGGTACTTGACGACGACATCCACCTCGTCGTTCTTGCGCTCGTCCTTCTTGCCGTGCCCGTGTCCTTTGCCGTCGCGATGGTCATCGCCGGCAAAGGCCGGTGCCGCTGCGCCCCCGAACAGCAGACCCGCCACCGCGACGCTCGCTACCATCTTTTCCAGAGTTTTCACTGTGTTCCCCCTCGGTGAATATGGTGAGGTCAGCGTAATTCGCTTCTGACAAGGCGCTCAATAGCAAATGATGACGATCCGGACGCGGTCCGGTCACGCTTCGGAACTACCGCTGAGTGGACCCGCCGGTAGTGCTGAGGGTGCCCCCTGCGGCGTCGGCGCCGGCGCGAACTCCTCCGCCGCCGCGCTGTCGGGCAAAGAGTGGGCATTACTTCTGCGAGTGGATGCGACTCAATGGACGTGAGCTCCGATCCGAGCTCCCGCCGGAAGGACGACCACCATGACCACCATCCCCCACACCCACCCCTCCGAGGCCCTCGTCCGCAGCGGCGTCGTCGGAGCACTGGCCGCGCGGGGCGTCGTCGTCACGTCCGTGGAGGTGCTGTTCGACGGCCTGGAGTGGGCCGTGACCGTGTCCTCCTTCCCGCCGGGCCTGTCCGAGACCGACGTCCGTGTGGCGGTCTGGACCGCCGTCCTGAACTACACGGCCGTCTACGACGTGCCGGCGCCCCGGGACGGGGTCCGGATCTCGATCACCGGCTGAGACCTCCGCCCGGATCGCTCCGGGACGAGGGACCTGCCCGCGCGGTGCTCCCGTGGCCCTGCGCCTCCGTGAGGCCTACCATCGGTGCCACGGACGCCGTGCCCGGACGGCCACCGGAGCGAGAAGGAGCACCTCCATGCCCGACGACGCGCTGCTCGCCTTCCTGCGGGAGCACCTCGAACAGGAGTGCGGTGGCGACATCCACGTCCTGCGCAGCAGGGTCGCCCGCGCCGTCGAGGTGCTGGAGGAGGGCACCGACACGCTGTACGCCCTGGTGGTGGAGTGGGGCGCGGACGCCGGTCCCGGCTACGACGGACCCACCCGCTGGAAGGTCGTGGAGAGCGAGAGCGGAGCCGGCCCCGTCTTCGCCGCCGGCACCGTCACCGGCTACACGGGCGCCGACGAGGGCCAGGACCGGATCGCCCGGGCGGTCCGGGAGCACGGCTTCGAGCCGGTCGGGGCGTTCCTGTACGGCTTCGTAGCCGGCAGCAGCGTGGCCATGGTCCGCCGGCTCCCGCGCACCGGCTGAACCCCGCGAGCAACGACCGTCGGAGCCGGGGTCAGGCCGGGTCCCGGAACAGGAAGATGTCGGCCCACTCGGCAGGCCCGGGACGCAGGAGCACCGTGCCGCACACGACCTCCTCGCGCTGCCCTCCGCGGATGGGGTCGAAGACCGTCTTCCGGGCGTGGTACATGTTCGGGAATCCGCCCCCGACGTGATCCAGGCCCTAGCGGGCGTAGTGGAAGTTCGGGAAGCCGGTGGCGAAGCCCTTCGCGGCCACCTTCACCGCCCGTGTGCGGAAGGTCTCGATGACCTCGTCGTCGACCGAGGGGCCTGTGGTGGGAAAGACACCGAGGAACGGTGGGGACGGCGGAGGGGCGGCCGGCGCGGCGGGGCCCATGATCGCCTCCAGCTGCTCGCGCAGCGGTCGCAACGGGGCATCGGCGGCCTTGGGTGTGGCCGAGACCCAGGTCCACGGGGTGGGGGTGGCGTCCTTGCCGGGCGCGTACTCCACGGTGGCGAGGGCGTGGACGCCCACCAGCGCGTAGCCGGTGAAGGTCAAGGCGAACGACGGTCCGCCGCTGTCTCCTCCGGCGATGAATCCCCCGTCCTTGCTGGCGTACCAGTACAGGTCGGGGTCGGTGGCCTCGGTGACCCGCGCGTAGCCGACACGGTACTGCCCGTCGCTCTGGGAGGGGACCACGCCGTCCCCCGAGCCGGTGGCGAAGGCGAAGATGCCGCGCCCGAACACCGTCAGCGCCATGCCGCCCTCGGAGCCGAAGTACGGGAACTGCCCGTCGGCGTTGATCAGCCGGGTCCGGTCCGGAGCCAGGGTCCGTTGCACGAACGGGGAGGAGAGCTGGATCAGCGCCACGTCCGCGGGCCGGAACGTGTCGACGCGCACCACCGTGCGGGTCTGAGCGGTGCCGCTGCCGTCCCCGACGTCCCATGCAGCGGTGATCTTCACCTGCGATCGTCGCCCGCACCGTCGGTCCCCGCCCCGGGGGCCGGCTCAGGCCCGGCGGTAGTAGCGCTGCTCCAGCCGGCGGGCGACGCCCCGGCGCCGGGCCAGGGCCGCCAGCACCCGGAACGCCGGCATCAGGGCCCGGCCGGGGCCGGGGAGGTTGATGTCGGACTCCACGAGGATCAGCGCCGCGTGGGAGAGCTTCCGCGGTCGGCCGTCGGGGTGGGTCAGCCCGTCGTTGGCCATGTTCTGCAGGGTCACCAGCCACTTCTCGAATCCGGTGTGGGCGGGGCGGACCTCCAGCACGAAGCGCAGCCGCCGGTCGCCGGTGGAGCGCCAGCCGTGCACCGCGCGCGGGGGCACCACGGCCTCGTCACCGTCCTGCAACCGCACCGGGCGCCCGGCGATCCGGCCCTCGAGGGTGCCCTCGAACATTCTGAGGGTCTCGGTGTAGCGCGTGTGGTAGTGCGGGAACACGGTGATGCCCGGGTCGTACTCGGCGTACATGAGGCTGTACTCCCCGCCGGTCTCGTCCCCGGTGCGCACCCAGGTCAGGGCGGTCCCCTGCACCCGGTCCCGGTAGACCGCCCGGTCGGAGCGCATCTCGGTGACCTGTTCCTCGGTCCAGTCCATGACCGTCACCCCTGCCCCCCATTTTAGGACCGGTCGCTGCGAACGGCCACGGCGTGCAGCGCCGGGCACGCTGATCGGCCCGTTCCGCGACCGCCTGTTACGGTCTGAACCAGCAGACACCGGACGAGCACGACGGCCGCCGCCGATCCCATGAGGAGCACCCATGACCGCAGAGCACGTCCAGCACGTCCGGCGCACCGGACGCGGGCGGCCGGGCCGGGACCGGCACCCCGCAGGAGACCACGACGACCGGCGGCTCCGCCGCCGGTCCCGCTGAGCCGGGGACCGGGGAGGATGGACGAGCGGCGGAGACTCAACCAGGGAGGCGCCGTGTACGCCGGCGCCCGGGCCGTGGTCATCCCCGCCCGCACGGGCACCACCGGTGAGCCCACCACCCGCCGGGTGGTGGTCGCCGCGGACCGGAGGAGCTTCACCCTCGACGACGGCCAGGTCTACGACCGGCTCTCCGGAGCCCTGTGGTCCCAGCGCTACTCCGTGGACCTCGGCACGCTGCTGGTCCGCCAGGCCTACACCGAGGGGGCCGCCCTGTTCGAGGGCCTCTGGCGCTCCGCGGTCGACCCGGCACCCCGCACCGCCGCCGAGGTGGCCTCCGCCCAGGAACAGGTGGTCGTCGAGGAGCTGCGCGCCCACCACCGGATCCCGCCCTGGTCCAGGCCCGACTTCTACTACGACGTCGCGCGGGCCCGGGACGTCCTGGCGGGGCTGAGCACGGACGTCACCCGGATCCCCGACGAGAAGTTCTGGGCGGTGCTCGAGCACCACCGCCGCACCCCGGCCGAGATCGCCGGCCTCAACCAGCCGGTCGGGCCCGACTGCCTCACCGCCGAGCACGGCACCTGCCGGTTGTGCCGGCCCGTGCACGTGTGGGCCTGGGTCGCCGAGCGGCGCTGGAGCCACCACGGCGGGGACCCGTCGGTGTCCTACGACGTCGGGGCGATCCTCGCCCTCCTCGAACGCATCGACCCCGACTACCGGCACACCCCGGGGCGGGTCCTCACCCGCGTCCTCGACGAGCACCACCGCACCGATCCGGAGGTTCCACGATGAGCACCACCGAGCGCCGGCCGCCCGAGCTGCCGGATGCCGCCGGCCCCCAGCGCCGGCAGATGCAGGCCGTCCTCGAGAGGGCGGCCGGCATCGGCCTGGACGAGTCGCAGTCCCTGCGCAGGGCCTCCGAGCTGCACCGCAAGTTCGTGGCCGACCACTCCCCCGGTGCCGCGGACCACGACGCCCTCGCCCTCGCCGCCGTGGACCTCGCGATCACCGCGGTGGCGGCCGCCGGGCGCCAGGAGACCCTGGACCGGGCCCTCGGCTCCTGGCGGGACCTGTCCCGGGTGATCGCCACCGACCTGTTCCTGCAGCTGCACCGGCACTCCCGTCCGGGGTCCGCTCCCCCGTCCGGGGACGCCCTGGAGCGGGCGGCCGCGGCCACGGCCACCAGCTTCGAGATGCCGGTGGCCCACGCCCTGATCGGACTGGCCGCCCGGGACCTGATCGACGAGGACGGCTTCCCGCAGGCCGCCTACGACTTCCTGACCACCCCGTGGAGCTGGGCTCTCGGCGCCGCCCACCCGGACGACGACACCGGGCAGACGGTGGAAGCCCCCTGAGGCGGGCCAGGCGGTGAACCCGCGACCTCCCGGCAGGCGCCTCCCGCTCCGGTTCCCGTCACGCAGCACCATGTCGTTGCCGCGCCGCGCGGACCCGCCTACGCTCGCGCCAAGCAGCTGACCCCTCGTCCCCGGAGCACGGCATGGCCTCGCACCGCCACCCCGACCAGGCATCACCGGGCACGGGCCCGACCTCCCGCAGGGGCCGGCCGCCACGCCCGTGGTGGCGCCGCGCCGGACGCTTCATCGGGTTCGCGGTGCTGGCCGTCCTGGCGCTGGTGCTCGTCTCCGCAGGGCTCAACGCCGCGCTGACCCAGTACGAGCGCACCAGCGCCGACCCGTACGGCCGGCGGGTCGCGGTGGACGGTGGCTCGGTCAACGTCGTGGACCATGCCACGGAGGGCCCCACCGTCGTCCTGCTCAGCGGGCTGGGCACCGCGGCCCCGGCGCTGGACTTCGGACCGCTGGTCCGGCAGCTCGAGGGCTACCGCGTGGTGGTCGTGGAGGGGTTCGGCTACGGCTACGCGGACCTGACCGCCCCCGATCGGACGGCCCGGAACGTGTCCCAGGAGCTGCACTCCGCGCTGGAGGCCGCCGGGGTCGAGGCGCCGTACGTGCTGGGCGGCCACTCCCTGGCCGGCTTCTATCTCCTCGACTACGTCAACCGGTATCCCGGCGAGGTCGCCGCGGTGGTCGGCATCGACACCACCGTGCCCGCCTTCGCCGCGGCACAGCACGACGCACCGGCGGCCGACGGCGGAGGCATCCCCTGGGACCGGCTGGCCGCCTCCAGCGGGCTGCTCCGCTGGGTCCTGCTCGCGTCCCCCGATCTCGCCCTGCCCGGGACGACGGCGCACACCACGCAGGAGCGGGAGCAGATCCACCGGATGACGGTCTGGAACTTCGCGAACCCGGCCGTGACCGACGAGACGCGGCGGATCGGGGACAACGCCCGCAGGTTGCAGGACTTGGGGTTCCCGCGCGACCTGCCGGTGCTGATGCTGCTGGCCCAGGACACCGTGGACGAGTCCCCGGACTGGCTGGCCTCCCACGAGGAGCAGCTGCAGGGCGTGGACGAGCACGAGCTCGCCGTGCTGGACGGGCCCCACTACCTGCACTGGACCCGCTCCCCCGAGATGGCCACGAGGATCACCGCGTTCCTCGGTGCGCACGGCATCGCCGCCCGGGACGGAACCGGCATCGCCGCCCCGGTGGCCGCGGGCTGAGCGCAGCACCGGTTGCTCGTCTGCCGGCGCGTCCCTGTCCACAAAACGCATCGCCGGGACGGGTTGCGCGAGGGGCACAGTAGGGTCTCAGCCATGGTGGATCTTCCCTACGAGTCGATGACCGCCCGTGAGGCCGCCGATGCGCTCGATGCCTACCTGGCCGAGCGCGACCCAGCGCTCCAGGACCTGCGCACGTCACTGTCCGGACACGGCCTGAACACCGACGAGATGCTCGACGGCTCGGTCTACTCCCTCTCCCCGCTGTGGGCCTGGGTCACTGCCCGTGCCGCCGAGCTCGGTACGGTGGCCCATTCCCTGGCCGAGGATCCGACACGGCCGGGCTGGCCCTCCTGGGCCCGGCACGGCCGTCTGGTGGACCCGCACCCGCCGGCGGAGACGATCGGGCTCGTCGACGGCTTCGTCTCCTACCTCGGCCAGGTCCTGCGCACCGCGGCGCCGCAGACCACCTGGCAGGTCGGCGAGCACATCATGGCCGACCACCCGCTGCTGAACTACCCGGTGTTGGGCACCGACCACCACCACCTCTTCCTGCCCGGTCTCCCGCTCTACAGCGTCTACCAGTCCGCCCACGGGCGGCATCCCATGAGCGGCACGGAGATGCTCGCCCACACCCGCCGCACCATCGCCGCCTTCCACGGAGAGGGACCCGAGGCGGCGGCCCTGCAGGAGCCCCTGGTGACGGTGGTCGCCGAGCTGGACTGCTTCGACGTGGGACTGCGCGAGGACATCCCGGACCAGCACCCGGGCCTGGTGGAGCACCTGATCGCCGAGCTGCGCGACCGTGACGGCGTCGTCTCCGTCCACCGCTACGGCCCTGCCGCCCTGGTCGTCGACATCCCGGACTGGGACGAACTGCGGGTGAAGATGTGGTGCACCCTGTGGCTGCAGCGTCACCTGCCGCGGTGACCTTCACCGGCCTCGTGGTCGCTCCGCTCGACGACCGTGTTCCGGCGCGAGGACGGTGAGTGGAGAGTCTGTCACCGCCACGTCAACGCCGTCACCACGCCCCGGCCGATGGAGTCCATCGTCGAGCACGCCTGAGAGCGGGGAGCCCTGGCAGCCGATCGCGCCGGCGACCGGAGGGCCGGACGACCCGGTGGAGACCGGGCACGAACGCCGCACGGTGCTCCCGCCTCTGGTGATGGACGTCGGCCAGCGCCGCCGCGGCTGGTCATGGCCCGCGGGGAACGGGGCGGACCGCGCAGCTAGGATGTGTCGGACGACGCCCCCCACGTCACCGAGAGGTCCCACCCCCCTTGACCGTACTCATGGCCCTGGCTGCCCTGACGATCCTGACAGTGCTCCTGCGGCGGTGGCACCGTGCCCGCCGATCCGCCCGCGTGAGCGCGGCGCTGGCGGCCGTGGAGGCGTCAGCACCCCTCGTGATGGCGGACTGGCCGCCCGCCGCACGCGGCCGGCTCACCTCGGTGCTCGTCGGCGAGGAGAGGCGCCGGTCCGCGGACTACCGTCACGGGATGCACACCGGCTCCGAGGGGCGCGAGGCGGACTACCTGATGCTGGACCGC
Source organism: Kocuria oxytropis (assembly GCF_040981195.1). NCBI lineage: Bacteria > Bacillati > Actinomycetota > Actinomycetes > Micrococcales > Micrococcaceae > Kocuria > Kocuria oxytropis. The sequence goes on from NZ_JAVFXA010000006.1 coordinate 105,035, forward strand.
GTCGGCCATGCCCTGAGTCGGGTGCGCGAGGCCGAAGCCCGCAGCACGGCTCCGGGTCCGCTCGTGGGCACCACGGAGGAGGTCTGAGCCGTGGACGAGGAGACCGTCTGGGCGCTCGAGGCGCTGATGTTCGCCCTGCCGCTGCTGGGCTATCCGGCACTGATCGTCGCCTCGCTCGTCGTCGACATCCCGATCCTGCGCCGTGAACCGGTCACCGGGCGGAGACGGACCGCCGCGACCGTTCTGGCGATCCTCTCGCTCATCGCCGCAGCGCCCCTGTTGCTGACCGCCTGGTTCCTGGGGATCTTCGGGCTGCTGCTGCTCAGCGGACTCGTGATCCCCGCCGTGCTCACCCTGGTACGCCTGCGCCGGCTGCCCCCCACGCCCCGGAGCACCTGACCCAAGGACCCACAGTAGGCCAGGTGCTGCTGGCTGGGTCCGGGGAGCAGGCCCGATGCTGAAGGCCACCGACGAGGCCGTTGTCGCCACTTCCCGCTGACCTGGTCCCCGCCCCGCCGCCCCGCACCGGGGTGCGGGGCGGTGCTCCCACCGGCGACGCCGTAGGATGCCCCGGACATGCCGATGTGCAATGCGGAGAAGAGTGAGACATGAACGGTGCGTTCCCCACCCCGCCGGAGTCCGGCACCGATGCGGACCGCTCGGGGGAGAACATTCGCCGGTTGCTGCTGGAACTGGGGGCGGACCTGCTCGGTGGGGGTCTGCCCGTCAACGACGTCGAAGACGCCCTGCGGCACCTCGGTGCCGCCCTCGGACGACCCGACGTCGCGGTAGCGGCATTCCCCACAGGTCTCTTCGTCACCCTCGAGAGGGCAGGCACTACCGGCTTCCAGCCGACGGACAACCCACTGAGGTTCGAACAGACGGCTGAGATCCTGGAACTCGGGCAGCAGGTTCGCCTCGGCCGCCTCAGCACCGGCGATGCGCTGACCGATCTGCACCGGATTCGGCGTTCGCCCGCACGCTGGCCCGCATGGGTGTCCGACCTCGGTGCCGTCCCCGTCGGGGTGGGGTTGTGCATTCTCCTCCAACCCGCCCTGCCCAACATCGCCGTCGCCGCCGCCGGGTCCTTGATCGTCGCAGGACTCTCCACGGTGGCCCGTCACTGGGCTGCGTTCAGGCCGCTGCTGCCGGTAGCGGCCGCGTTCACCGTTTCCTTCGTGATGCTCCTGGCGGTGGAAGCATCCCTCCTCGACGGTGCTCTGCGCACGATCGTCGCCGTTCTGGCGATCCTGCTCCCAGGAGGCCTGCTGGTCACCGGTCTGTCCGAGATCGCAGCCGGTGCAGCCAGCGCCGGCTCTGCCCGACTTCTCAGTGGAAGCGTGCAGCTGGTGCTCTTCCTCACCGGGGTCCTGACGGCGGCAGCACTTCTTCAAGCCCCCGCTGCCGCCCTGGCCAACACGTACGTCACCTCTGCTCCCGGGTGGGCCATGGCGCTCGGGGTGACGGTCACGCTTGCTGGGCTCATGATCCGATTCAACACACCCCTGTCCGCCACCCCTCACATCGTTGTCGTTGCCGGTCTCACCGCTGCCGTTCAGCTCACGGTCCAGTCGATGTACGGTGCCGCCGTCGGAGGTCTGCTGGGCGCCATCGTCGCTGCCATCGCGGCAACCATCGCCCATGCGCTGCCCAGAGCCCCCGGGTGGCAAGTCATCTACCTACCGGCGTTCTGGGTCCTCGTTCCCGGCTCCTTCGGCCTCATCAACGCCACCCAGATGCACCCCGGCAACGGCCTTCAAGACCTCGTCACCGCAGGATCAGCAGTGCTCGCCGTCGCCATCGGCACCTTGATCGGCTCCCTGATCAGCCGGCTGCCACTCATCCACCACCGTGGCGTCCGGTTCCTGTAAGAGCTTCTCCGCCGCCGCCCTTCTTCCTTCATCCCGGGACCGCCGCTGCGCCGGTGTTCCCCTGTGCGGCTACGCGGGGCGCCACCTGCCGTCGATTCCGCGTCGTCCGTTCCTTCCCCACGACGAACCGATCACAAGAACCATGTGTCCCCATGGAGCGGCCGTGGGGGGTGGGACGAGGAAGGCCCCCACCGGCGTTTCCGCCGGTGAGGGACTTCTGTGCTGCTCCCCCGACTGGAATCGAACCAGAAACTCTTCGTTTTACAGTCAATTCAATCGGGTGACTTGGTTCGGCCCGGAACATTCGCCTGAAGGCTTGAAAACTAGGGGTCAAGCCATCACGAATGGGACTGCCGCCAGAGCACGCAGGTGGGCGATCACCCTGCCCTGGGGCGTGGGCTGCGGATACGCCGGGTGCTCCCCGCCGTTGATGCGGTACACGAAGGAGGTGCTCGGCCAGCGCTTCTCGAACACGTTCCACACCGCGTCGGCGAACACCTCGGCCGGGTCCATCGGCGTGCCCGCACGGTCGGTGCACCCGTGCGCTCCGGCCGGCAGATCGATGGTCCTGCCGTGGTCGGCGGCGTAGGAGAACAGGTGGCCGAACACGCAGGTGGCGGCCCTGTCGGGCGAGCGCAGCACGTCGGTGCACCAGGAGCGCTCGGTCGTGGTCTCCAGGGAGGCGATGAACGCGGGGAGGTCTTCGATGAAGTCCTCGGCAGCCCGGTGGACGGTACCGGCGGGCTACGGCAGCTGCCCGCAGCCCTCAGCCGCGGCGGTCAGCGATCCGGCCTTGGGCACCGCCCTCTGCATGGAGTTGGGGCCGGTCAGGACTCCCCTGTGTGCTGATGCTGCTCAAGCTGTCGCAGCCCTCGCCAGGAGTCGCAATCCGACATGCAGCAACGAACCGATTTCTGACCTGTCCGTAGCGTGGAGCGCCGCCGGCGTGGGGCGAACACTGAAGTCAGAACAGTGACACCTGCAGCACCGATCGGAGGGGATTACCGTGGCGGCATCAGATCTGGACCAGGTGATCGAGGAGTACCACCAGGCCATCAGCGCAGTGGCCCGCGGAGACGCCGGACCGCAGAAGCGGCTGTTCTCCCGGCGTGACGACGTCACCTTGGCCACCCCGATCGGCCCGCCGATTCGCGGCCGCCATGCCGTGGAGGAAGCCTTCGACCGTGTGGTGGCCCAGTTGCGGGACGGTGAACTGCTCAGCGCCGAGAACATCAGCCGGGTCGCCACCGACGAGATGGCCTACATCGTCGAGCTCGAGCATTCCCGGGGGAAGGTCGGAGGATCCGAGGAGACGGCCTCGTGGTCGCTGCGGTCCACGACTGTCTTCCGGCGTGAGGACGGGGAGTGGAAGGTCTGTCACCGCCACGCCGACACCGTCACTGAGTCCCGGCCGATGGCATCCATCCTGCACCGCGACTCTTCGGCCTCCGACGGCTAGGCGGCCGGCCGGCTCGCCGGATGGAGTGGCCCGCTCAGCTCTGGACCTCGGAGCCGTTTGCGGACAGGCCGTGCGGGCATCCGCCGCAGCGCAGGGCGCCCAGACGCACGTGGCGCCGGTTGCACTCCACGCACTGGGCGCGCAGGACCTTCGGCACCCCGGTGTTGGAGTACGGGCCGCCGTAGGACTCCAGGTCGGTGCCGGCCTCCGACACGAGGGGCGGGGTGGTGAGCTGTTGGCCCGGCGGTGGGAGGACGTCAACCTCGGGAACTCCCCCGTCACAGCGACCGTGACCGGCACCGTGGTCCGCACCCCGGGCTGCCTGGTGCGGCAGGTCCGTCCGAGGACGGCGGTCGGCCACCGGACGACCTCGCTCCCCCGGTTCGCCGCGGACGTCCTGTTGAGGCTCTCGGTGGTCGAGGAGGCCCACCACCGGGACCTCGTGTTCCCGTCGTCCACGGGGACACTGCGCGAGGTGAACACTGTGGAGCGGCGGTGACAAGACGCCCGGGCGTCGAAGCACCTGCGTGGTCTCTCCTGGGTCACCTGGCACCCTTTTCGGCGAACGGTGGCCACGGTGATCGACAGAACCACGGGCACGGAGGACGCGGCCGCGGTCCTCGGGCACTCGGGGACCGCGGTCACGAGCAAGCACTACGTCCAGCGAGCGCTTGTGGCTCCAGACGTGTCGGCGGCCTTGGACGCGCCCGGACAGGATGCGGTTGACAACGCGGGACAAGCGGGGGAAACCGTTGCTCGTAACGGTCAACAGAAACGGCCCGGCTGGGCGTGATGCCTAGCCGGGCCGCTCATCAGCTGCTCCCCCGACTGGACTCGAACCAGTAACCCTTCGATTAACAGTCGAATGCTCTGCCAATTGAGCTACGGGGGACCGTGCACGCACGCGTGCAACGAGCCATCACTTTACCGTCCCCACCGGGCTTCGACAAATCCGCCCCGGCCGGGACGGTCAGTCCTGGCGGAGACCGCGGCGCTGCATCTCCAGCTCCAGCAGCTCCCGCTGGAGCTGCTGGTAGCGCTCGCGCTGACCGGCGGGGTCCGTGCGCTGGAGCTCCGCGAGCCGGTCCGACTTCCGCCGGTTGATCTGCAGCTCGAAGAGCCGGTCGAGGATGTCCGAGGTGTAGCGCTCCAGCTGCTGCTGGGTGGTGGCCGGCAGGGGTGTCACGGCGAGCTCGGCGAGGTAGCCGTGCAGGGGATCCGGCAGGTGCGTGCGCACCGCGTCCACCCAGACCTGGCCGTTGGGGACCGCGGCCCCGTCGCCGAGGAGCCCGGCCCGGGCGGCCATGACGGCGTCGTGCACGGCCCCGTGCACGGGGTAGCGGAACACGCTGAGGCCGAACTCGTCCCAGTGCCGCTCGAGCATCAGGTCCGGGCACTGGATCACGGTCTCCAGCGCCTCGCGCTCCATCCGGGCCACGGGCTCGCGCGGGTCGGGGAGCTCGACCGGGGCGGGCCCGGACCCCTCGGGCTCCTCCGGACGCTGCGGCGCCGGGCGCTCCCCGGACCCGGCGCGGCCCGCGGAGTCGACGGCCCGCTGGACCTCGGCGGGCTCCAGGCCGAGCCAGCCCGCCAGCTGCCGGGCGTAGGCGGGCCGCAGGGAGCGGTCACGGATCCGCGCCACGATGGGGGCGCACGCCCGCATCGCCCGGATGCGGCCCTCGATCGTGTCCAGGTCGTAGTTCTTCAGCGTCGCTCGGATCGCGAACTCGAACAGGGGGCGGCGGTTCTCCACGAGCTCGGCCACGGCGGCGTCCCCGCGGGCGAGCCGGAGGTCGCACGGGTCCATCCCGTGGGGCTCGACCGCCACGTAGGTCTGCGCCACGAACTTCTGGTCCTCCTCGAAGGCGCGCAGGGCGGCCTTCTGCCCGGCGGCGTCGCCGTCGAAGGTGAAGACCACCTCTCCCCCGCCGCCGTCGTCGGAGAGGAACCGGCGGACGATCTTGATGTGCTCGGCGCCGAAGGACGTCCCGCACGTGGCCACCGCCGTGGTCACGCCCGCGAGGTGGCAGGCCATGACGTCGGTGTAGCCCTCGACGACGACGAGCCGGCGCTGCTTGGCGATCTCGCGCTTGGCGAGGTCGATGCCGTAGAGGACCTGGGACTTCTTGTAGAGCGCGGTCTCGGGGGTGTTGAGGTACTTGGGGCCCTGGTCGTCCTCGTGCAGCTTGCGGGCGCCGAAGCCGATGACCTCGCCGGCGACCGCGCGGATGGGCCAGACGAGCCGGCCGCGGAAGCGGTCGTAGAGCCCGCGGTTGCCCTCGGAGAACATGCCGGTGAGCTTGAGCTCCTGGTCGGTGAAGCCGCGGTCCCGCAGGTGCTTGAGCAGGTGGTCCCAGCCGCGGGGCGCGTAGCCCACCCCGTAGCGCCGGGCGGCCTCGCCGTCGAAGCCTCGCTCGCCCAGGAACTGCTGGGCCGGGGCCGCCTGACGGGTGTAGAGGTTGCGCTGGAAGAACTCCGCGGCGACCTTGTGCGCGTCCAGCAGCCGCTGCCGCCGCCCGGTCTCCTCCCGGCTCGGTCCGGAGCCCTGCTCGTAGTGCAGCTCGTAGCCCACGCGGGCCGCGAGCTTCTCCACGGTCTCCGCGAAGGTGGTGTGGTCCATGGTCATCAGGAACGAGATGACGTCCCCGGACTCGTCGCAGCCGAAGCAGTGGTAGGTGCCCATCTGCGGGCGCACGTGGAAGGACGGGGTCCGCTCGTCGTGGAACGGGCAGAGCCCCTTCCAGGAGCCGATGCCGGCGCTCTTGAGGGTGACGTAGCCGTCGACGATCTCCTTGATGTCGGTGCGCGCCCGCACCTCGTCGATGTCCTCGCGCCTGATCAGTCCTGCCACACGCCCAGTCTAGGCGGGCGGCCCGACGCCCGGGGCCCGGCCGCCCCGGCGGTGGAGCACCGACGGGAGCGGCCCGGCCCCGGGCGGGCACCGCGGGCGGGAGGTCAGCGCGAGGTCAGCGCGAGCGCCGGCGCAGGTCCTGCCGCGTCCGGGTGCCGGTGAGGGCGAGGCCGCCCAGGGCGCCCACCGCGGCGAACGCGAAGAAGCCCCACGGATAGGCCAGGCCGGCGGTCAGCAGGGTGCCGCCGACGATGGGCCCCGAGATGGCCCCGAGCCGGCCCACGCCGGCGGACATGCCCAGCGCCGTGGCGCGGACCCGCGGAGGGTGGTTGGCGGCGGTGAACGCGTAGACGAGCACCTGCGAGGAGAACACGAAGCAGCCGGTCACGAAGATCAGCACGTAGATGCCCAGCAGCGGGAGCTTGATCGCGAGGGCGGCCAGCAGCAGGGCCGAGCCGAGGAACCAGATGATGCCCGCGGTCCGGGGGGTGATCCGGTCGGCCACCCGCCCGGCGACCCCCAGCCCCGCGATGGCGCCCACGTTGAGGATCAGCAGGAAGCCGAGGGAGTTGCCGAGGTCGTAGTCGGCGGCGCGCATGATCTGCGGCAGCCAGGTGTTCAGGCCGTAGACGAGCAGCAGGCCCATGAAGGACGCGATCCAGATCGCGATCGAGTTCCGCCGCCACCCGGCGGAGAGCAGCGACGTGGCGCCGACCTTCTCGGTCTGCTCCCCGGCGGGGTGCTCCTCGAGGTGCACGCCGTAGTGCTCGGCCACGGCGCGGGCCTCGGCGGTGCGCCCCTTGGACGCCAGGAAGGAGGGCGACTCCGGGAGGAACACGAGCATGAGGGGCACGAGCACCAGCGCCGGCAGGGAGCCCAGGACGAACATCTCCTGCCAGCCGAACTCGCGCACGACCACGATCGCGATCGCCGCGGTGAGCACCGCCCCGACGTGGTAGCCGGTCATCACGAGGGTCGTGGCGTTGGAGCCGCGCCCGAGCCGGGCGAACTCGGTGACCATCGCGATGGCGGTGGGCAGGCAGCCGCCGAGGCCCAGGCCGGCGAGGAAGCGCAGGAGACCGAAGACCAGGACGCTCGGGGAGAACGCCGCGGCGAAGGTCAGCAGGGAGAACAGCACCACGGCCCCGATGAGCATCTTGCGCCGGCCGAGCCGGTCGGTCAGGTAGCCCATGGTCAGGGCGCCGATCATCATGCCCACGAGGCCCACGGTGGCCACGGCGGTGCCCTGGGCGGTGGTCATCCCCAGCTCGCCGTTCTCGAGCATGGAGGGCAGGACCGCTCCGAGCACCACGGCGTCGAAGCCGTCGAGCAGCACGGCGATCCAGCACAGCGGCGCCACCCACGCGCGGGAGTGCAGGACGGGGCGGGCGCCGGGGGTCGAGGGGGCGGCCGCGCGCGGGGCGGATCCGGTGGGGTTGTCCATGGGAGTCGAACCTTTGTGAGGAGGAGCACAAACGCGCCGAGTCTAGGGAGCCGCACCGTGCGCGGCACAGCCCACGGTCATTGAACGGGAACCGGTGCCGTTCCGCCGGGGCGGGTCACCAGAGGGGCTTGTCCCCCACGCGCCAGTGGGTGCCCCGGATCCGGTCGTGCAGGGCCACCGCGGACAGGTCGGTGAGGGAGGCGATCTGGTCCACGACCAGGCGCAGCCGCGCGGACTCCGTGCCCGGGCCCTCGCCGAGCTCGTGCCAGTCGGCGGCGAAGGCGGGCGAGAGGTACCGGCCGTCCGAGTCCATCAGCGCGCCCACCAGGATGGAGAGCACCTCCTGCTGGTTGTCGTAGATCGGCTGGGCGTCCCGCACGGTGATGACGTAGGTGGTGGCGATGCCCTTGAGCACGCCGATCTCCTCCGCGGTCCCCTCCGGCACCACGAGCCGGGCGTCGTAGCGGGTGAGCGGGTCCTCGCCGTAGATGTCGCGGGTCGCCCCGACCGCGGACATCGCGAAGCGGCCGATGAGCTGGCTGGTCATGTTCTTGAGCCGTGCCAGGTCCTTGCGGGACCCGTCCATCTCCCGCACCCACAGGGACGAGTCCTCGAGCCGGGTCAGGGCGGCGTCGAGGGACTCCGGCGCGGCCTGGGGCAGGTACCAGCGCCGGGTGAGCTCGAGCACCCTGTCCCGCTGGGTGGTGTCGGCCAGCCAGCCCAGCTGCACGAGCCCGGAGGCGATCGCGTCCTCGACGTCGTGCACCGAGTAGGAGATGTCGTCGGAGAGATCCATGACCTGGGCCTCGAGGCACTTGGTGCGCGCCGGGGCGCCCTCGCGCAGCCAGCCGAACACCGGCAGGTCGTCCGTGTAGACCCCGAACTTCGGGGAGCGGGTGCCGTCCGGGCGCAGCGGCGCCTCGTGGGCCTCCCACGGGTACTTGCAGACCGCGTCCAGCACGGCGCGGGTGAGGTTCAGGCCGGCGGGTGCGCCGTCGTCGTCGAGCACCTTGGGCTCGAGCCGGGTCAGCAGGCGCAGGGTCTGGGCGTTGCCCTCGAAGCCGCCGATGTGCTGGGTGAGCCCGTGCAGGGCAGACTCCCCGTTGTGCCCGAACGGCGGGTGGCCGAGGTCGTGGGAGAGGCACGCGGCGTCGACGACGTCGGGGTCGCAGCCGAGCATCCGGCCCAGCTCCCGGCCGATCTGGGCGACCTCGAGGGAGTGGGTCAGCCGGTTGCGCACGAAGTCGTCGGTGTCCGGGGAGACGACCTGGGTCTTGGCGGCCAGGCGCCGCAGCCCCGAGGAGTGCAGGATCCGGGCCCGGTCCCGCTCGAAGTCGGAGCGGTACTTGTTGTGGTGGTCCTCGGCCACCCAGCGCGCCACGTCCCGGGCCTCGTAGCCGGGGGCCGGCGCGCCGGTGCGGTCGATCTCGAGAGACGTGTGGTGCATGCCCGGTCCTTTCCGTGTCATGAGGGGCCGGCTCAGCCGCCGGAGACGTCGAGCTCCGCCGCGACCAGCCCGAGGCGCTCGGCGTCCCCCAGCTCGCGGGAGTCGAGCCAGCCGTGCGGGAGCTGTGCCCGCTTCGGCGTTCCGGCCCGGCCCCGGGGACCCTCGACGGCGTCCCCGGGGTAGCCCTGGTCGAGGTCGAGCTCGGCGAGCAGCTCCCGCAGGGTCGCGAGGTCGGGCACCTGGGCCATCCGGGCGCGCAGGGCCCCGCCCACGGGGTAGCCCTTGAAGTACCAGGCGACGTGCTTGCGGATCTCGCGCAGACCCTTGGCCTCGTCGCCGAAGGTCTCGACGAGCAGCTCCGCGTGGCGGTAGATCGTGCGGGCGACGTCGGCCACCCCGGGGCGGAAGCGGTCGGGGCGGCCCTCGAACGCGGCCTGCAGGTCCCCGAAGAGCCAGGGCCGGCCCTGGCAGCCGCGGCCGATCACGACGCCGTCCACACCGGTCTGCTCGACCATGCGCACGGCGTCCTCGGCGCTCCAGATGTCCCCGTTGCCGAGCACGGGCACGTCCGGCAGGGCCTCGCGCAGCTGCGCGATCGCGTCCCAGTCGGCGATGCCGGAGTAGTGCTGCTCGAGAGTGCGCCCGTGCAGGGAGACCGCCGCCACGCCGCTGTCGCGGGCGATCCGGCCGGCCTCGAGGAAGGTCAGGTGCTCGTCGTCGATGCCCTTGCGCATCTTGATCGTCACGGGGACGTCCCCCCGGGCGGCCTCCTCGACGGCCGTGCGCACGATGGCGGTGAACAGGTCGGTCTTCCAGGGCAGGGCGGAGCCGCCGCCGCGCTTGGTGACCTTGGGCACGGGGCAGCCGAAGTTCAGGTCGATGTGGTCGGCCCGGTCCTCCTCGACCACCATCCGCACGGCCTGGCCGACGTGGACGGCGTCGACCCCGTAGATCTGGATGGAGCGCGGCGTCTCGTCGGGGTCGTGGTCGATGATCCGCATCGACTCGGGCCGGCGCTCCACGAGGGCGCGGGCGGTGACCATCTCCGTGACGTAGAGACCGCCGCCGTACTCGCGGCACAGCCGGCGGAACGCCTTGTTGGTCACCCCGGCCATCGGCGCCAGCACCACGGGGACGTCGATCGTGAGGTCGCCCAGGTGCAGCGGCGGCAGGTCGAGCCGGGCAGGGTGCTTCTCGGTAGAGGTGTCCATCACCGGGGAATTCTCTCACGGACGGGGACAGGGACGGGCACGGGTCCCGGGGCGGACCCCGGGACCCTGCGCACGCCGGACGCCGTCCGGCACTCCGGCAGCCTGCTCAGTCCCCGGGCTCGGCGAGGACCACGGAGGTCTCCACGACCGTGGCGGCGCCGGCCGCCAGGAGGTTGTCGACCACGGCGGTCAGCGGCTCCATCGACCCGTCCACCTGGAACTGCACGGGGTGGTGGTGGGCCAGCAGCGCGAGCAGCTGCTCGAGCGCGGGGCCCGCCGCGGTGTCCTCCGGCGCCCAGCCGAGCATCACGTGGGCGGGCTCGTCCGGGGTCTCCTCCGGGGCCGGGGCGCCGGGGGCGGCGTCGAGCTCCACGGGCCGGTAGCTCACGGCGAACGCGGAGATCCTCCCGCGCTCACCGGGGCCCACGCCGTTGCGCAGCACGAGCGCGCCGTAGGCGTGCGCGGCGTCGGAGAGGAACAGCTGGTTGACCCGCCCCACGGGCAGGTCGGCCGGCTCGTCCCATGCGTGGACCGCGCGGTAGAACGCCCACAGCGCGCGGGTGAGCTCCACGGAGCCGGTCGCCAGGTCCTCGACGGCCTGGGCCGGCGTCCCGTCGGGGCGCTCGCGCAGGGGCTGCAGCGGCAGCGCCCCGGCCTGCACGCGGACCACGCGGGACTCCTGGACGGGCTCCAGCCCGGCGGTACGGGCGAACCGCTCGCCGGCCGACCCCGGCGCGGCCTTGGTGCGCAGCGCCTGCACCCCGGAGGGCGAGCCCGCCGCCTCGGTGCGCAGCCGCTCCAGCAGGGCCCGTCCGAGGCCTTCGCCGCGGCGGTCGGGAGCGACCTCCACGTAGGCCCAGAGCCGGGACGGGTGCAGCGCGGACTCGTAGACCGTGCCGGCGGCGACCGGCACCCCGGAGTCCTCGGCCACCACGGTGCGGGACCACGGGGCGTCGTCGTCGGGGCGCAGGGTCGCCCGGAAGGCCGCGGCCTGGGGGGTCTCCGGGTCGGGCCAGACCTCGAGCAGCCGCAGGTCGTCCCCGTCCCGCCAGGGCCGCAGCCCCGGACCGGTCAGCGCGCCGCTCATCAGCGGACGAGCTTCCCGGCGAGGTAGGACTTCACCTGGTCGAGGGCCACGCGCTCCTGGGTCATCGCGTCCCGCTCGCGGATGGTCACGGCCTGGTCCTCGAGGGTGTCGAAGTCCACCGTGATGCAGTACGGGGTGCCGATCTCGTCCTGGCGGCGGTAGCGGCGACCGATCGCCCCGGAGTCGTCGAAGTCGATGTTCCAGCTCCGGCGCAGCTCGGCGGCCAGGTCCTTCGCCTTGGGCGAGAGGTCCTCGTTGCGGGACAGCGGCAGCACCGCGGCCTTGACCGGCGCCAGGCGCGGGTCCAGCTTCAGCACCGTGCGCTTGTCCACCCCGCCCTTGGAGTTGGGGGCCTCGTCCTCGGTGTAGGCGTCCACGAGGAACGCCATCATGGACCGGGTCAGCCCGAAGGACGGCTCGATCACGTAGGGGACGTAGCGCTCGTTGGTCTGCTGGTCGAAGTAGCTGAGGTCCGTGTTGGAGTGCTCGTTGTGCACGCCGAGGTCGTAGTCGGTCCGGTTGGCCACGCCCATGAGCTCGCCCCACGGGTTGCCCTGGAAGCCGAAGCGGTACTCGATGTCGATGGTGCCGGCGGAGTAGTGCGCCCGGTCCTCCTGCGGGACGTCGTAGCGGCGCATGTGGTCCGGGTCGATGCCCAGGTCGGTGAACCAGCTCCAGCACGCCTCGACCCACTCGTCGAACCAGCGGTCCGCCTCGGACGGGTGCGTGAAGTACTCGATCTCCATCTGCTCGAACTCGCGCGTGCGGAAGATGAAGTTGCCCGGGGTGATCTCGTTGCGGAAGGCCTTGCCGATCTGCCCGATCCCGAACGGCGGCTTCTTGCGCGCCGCGGTGACCACGTTGTTGAAGTTCACGAAGATGCCCTGGGCGGTCTCGGGACGCAGGTAGTGCAGCCCCTCCTGGTTGTCGACCGGGCCGAGGAAGGTCTTGAGCAGCCCGGAGAACTGCTGCGGGTCGGTCCACTGGCCCTTGGTGCCGCAGTTGGGGCAGGGGATCTCGGCCATGCCGTTCTCGGGGGCACGGCCCTTCTTCTCCTCGAAGGCCTCGACCAGGTGGTCCTGGCGGGCGCGCTTGTGGCAGGAGGTGCACTCCACGAGCGGGTCGGTGAAGGTCGCCACGTGCCCGGAGGCCTCCCACACGGCCTTGGGAAGGATGATCGAGGAGTCGAGGCCCACCATGTCCTCGCGCCCGCGCACGAAGGTCTGCCACCACTCGTGCTTGATGTTCTCCTTGAGCTCCGCGCCGAGGGGACCGTAGTCCCAGGCCGAGCGGGAGCCGCCGTAGATCTCACCCGCCTGGAACACGAATCCGCGGCGCTTGGCCAGCGAGATGACGTTGTCCAGCGTGGACTTGGGGGCCATGTGGGTTTCCTCCAGGGTCTCGCCCGACCGCCGGCTGCGGACGCGCGTGGTGGGTGGGGTGCCCCGCCCGGCGCACCGGGCGGGAGCCGGCCGTCGTCGGCCGTCACGAACGAGGACGCCGCGTGCGACGTCCCGCTCCCCAGGGTAGCCAATTCCCGCCGTGCCCGCCGACGGGCCGGACCGGGGACAGCGGCGGCCCGGAACGGGGACAATGGGGCCATGACGACATCCCAGCAGCCCGGCGGACCCGACGAACTGCCCATCCGTGACGACATGATCCGGCTGGGCCAGGCCCTGAAACTGGCGAACCTCGCCGAGGACGGGGCGCACGCCCGCGGCCTGGTGGAGGACGGTCAGGTCACGGTCAACGGCGAGGTCGAGACGCGCCGCGGCCGCCAGCTGCACCCGGGGGACGTCGTGGCCGCCGGGGGCGCCTCCGTGCGGATCACCGCGGGGGGCTGACCGGGCTCCCCGCGCCGGCCGGCACCACCTGGGTGAGGTACTCCCGCACGTGCCCGATCTCCTGGGGGCTGATCCCGTGCCCCACCCCGGTGTAGTGCACCTTCATGACGTCGGCGTGGTCCAGCGCCCACTGCGCCGTGGAGTCGACGAGCCCCGGCGGGATGACCGGGTCCTGCGGGTCACGGCCCCAGAACATCCGCAGCGGCCGCTCCCGGAGCCGCTCGTCGGCGAACAGCGGGTGCTCCCCGGGCACCACGAAGCCGGAGAGCCCGACCACCGCGGTGATCTCGTCCGGCATGTGGCGGGCCAGCGACGTGGCCATGGCCATGCCCTGGGAGAACCCGAGCAGCGTGATGCTGGGGTGCTCCGCGGCCAGGCCCCGCAGCCAGGCGGCGACCGGCTCCACGGCCGCGGCCACGCGGTCCAGGGAGAAGCTGAGGTCCGCGGCCAGCGGGAACCACTGGTAGCCGGGACCGGCGGGCTCCGGGGCGCGCAGGGACGCCACGCTGAAGCCGCCCGGCAGGGCCGGGACGAGGCCCATGAGGTCGCGCTCGTGCGAGCCGTAGCCGTGCAGGAGCACCAGCAGCGGGGTGCCGGGCCGGGCGTCGGCGTCGTTGCTCCACACGGCGAAAGAGGTGTCGGTCCCGGTCGGGACGGAGGCGTCGGTCATGGCACCAGTGTGCCATCCGTGCCGCGGGTCCCCGGAGCGGGCCCGGCCTCCGCCCGGCCCCCGCCCGGCCTCCGCTCGGCGCGGCACCGGTGCGTGCCCGTGGACCGGCGCCGGGACCGGTGGTAGACCGGAGGGATGACCGATGCGACGCCAGAGCCCCCGGACCCCGCAGCCCGCCCGCACCCGTGGCGGCGCATGGTGGCGATCGGCGACTCCTTCACCGAGGGCATCGGGGACCCCGACCCCGGGTCCCCGGGCGGGCACCGCGGCTGGGCGGACCGGGTGGCGGAGGAGCTGGACCGCCTCTCCCCCGGCCTGTCCTACGCCAATCTCGCGATCCGCGGCCGGCTCTTCCGGCAGATCGTCGACGAGCAGCTGGAGCCCGCCGTGGAGCTGTCCCCGGACCTCGTGACGGTCTGCGCCGGCGGCAACGACATGCTGCGCCCGGGCGGGGACCCGGACGCGATCGCGGAGGAGCTGGACGACGTCGTCGGCCGGCTCGGGGCGGACGGGGCGACGGTCGTGCTGTTCGACGGCCCCGACGTCGGGGCCACGCCCGTGCTGCGCGGGATCCGGGGCCGGATCGCGGTCTACAACGAGAACGTGCGCGTGGTGGCCTCCCGGCACGACGCGGTGCTGGTCGATCTGTGGGGCCTGCGGGAGCTCGCGGACCCGGCGATGTGGGACCCCGACCGGCTGCACTTCTCGGCGCTGGGCCATCACCGGATCGCGGTGGAGGTCCTCGACACCCTGGGCCTGGAGCACGGGCTGGTGCCCGAGGTGGTGCCCGGCCGCCCGCCCTCGTCCTGGCGTCAGGCCCGCCGGGAGGACCTCGTCTGGGCCCACCGCTACCTGCGGCCGTGGGTGGCCCGGCGGATCCGGCGCACGAGCTCCGGGGCGCAGGTCCGGCCCAAGCGCCCGCACTTCGGCACCGCGACCGCCCCCGGCGGCGGGCTCGCCCCGGGGAGCGCGAGCCCGGACGGCTGAGCCGGCGGCACCGGCTCAGCCCTCGCGGAGCACGGTCTCCACGAGCAGCTTGCCGAGCTGCGGCGTCTCGATGAGGAACCCGTCGTGGCCCGAGGGCGAGGTGATGGTGTGCCGCCGGACGTCCCCGGGCAGCGCGGCGGCCAGGACGTCGGACTCCCGGGGCAGGTACAGCCGATCGGAGTCCACCGCCGCCACGAGCCACTCGCAGGAGGTCACCGACAGTGCCTCCTCGAGCGTGCCGCGGTCCCGGGCGACATCGTGGGACATGAGCGTCTCGTTGACGGCCAGGTAGCTGTTGGCGTCGAAGCGCCCGGCGAGCTTGGACGCCTGGTGGTCGAGGTAGCTCTCCACCTGGTAGCGACCCCGCCCGCCCGGGTGGGTGCCGATGACGTGCTCGTCGGCCTGCGGCGAGCGCCCGAAGCGGTGGTGCAGCTCGTCGGCCGAGCGGTAGGTGATGTGGGCGATCCGGCGCGCCAGGCCCAGGCCCGTGACCGGCAGCGGACCGTCGTAGTAGTCCCCGCCGCGGAAGTGCGGGTCCTGACGGATCGCGAGGTTCTGCGCCTGGCCCCACGCGAGCTGCTCGGCGCTGGACTGGGCGCACGCGGCGACCACCGCGCAGGCCCGGACCCGGTCCGGGTGGGTCACGGCCCACTCCAGGGCGCGGGCACCGCCCATGGAGCCGCCGATGACCAGGCGCCACGCGTCGATGCCGAGGGCGTCGGCCAGGGCCGCCTCGGCGTGCACCGAGTCCCGGACGGTGATGAGCGGGAAGCGGGAGCCCCAGGGGCGGGCCTCGGGGTCCACGTCCGGCGGGGCGGGGGTGGCGGGACCGGTGGACCCGTAGCAGCCGCCCACGATGTTGGTGCAGACCACGAACCAGCGGTCGGTGTCGATGGCGGCGCCGGGCCCGACCAGGCCCTCCCACCAGCCGCCGCTCTCGGCCGCGCGCCGCTGCTCCTCGGGGGCCCCGGGGCGGGCCCGGCCGGCGGCCACGTGGGTGTCCCCGGTGAGGGCGTGCTCGACCAGCACCGCGTTGGAGCCGTCCGGGGCGAGGGCGCCCCAGGTCTCGTAGGCGATCCGCACGTCCGGCAGCCGGAAGCCCGACTCGAGCTCCAGCTCGCCGATGCGGGCCGTCCTCAGCACGCCGTCCTCGCGGACACCGGTCCCGGTGCCGGTGCCCCCCACCACGGTCACGGTCACTCCTGTCCCCCGGACGCGGCCGCGGCCGCGGCGAAGCCCTGCTCGAGGTCCGCCAGGATGTCGTCGATGTTCTCCAGGCCCACGGACAGGCGCACGAAGCCGGGCTCCACGCCGGCGGCCAGCTGCTCCTCGGGCAGGAGCTGGCTGTGCGTGGTGGAGGCCGGGTGGATCACCAGCGAGCGGACGTCGCCGATGTTCGCGACGTTCGAGTGCAGGGTGAGGGCGTCCACGAAGGCGGCGCCGGCCTCCCGGCCGCCGTCGAGGACGAAGCCCAGGACCGATCCGGCGCCGCGGGGGGCGTACTTGCGTGCCCGCTCGTGCCACGGGGAGGACTCCAGCCCCGCCCAGGACACCGAGCGCACGTCCTCGCGGTCCTCGAGCCAGCGGGCCACCGTCCCGGCGTTGGCCACGTGCCGCTCCATCCGCAGGGACAGGGTCTCGATGCCCTGCTCGATGAGGAACGCGTTGAACGGCGAGATCGCCGAGCCGAGGTCGCGCAGCAGCTGCACCCGGGCCTTGAGGATGTAGGAGAGGTTGACGCCGAAGGGTCCCTCCGCGCCCAGGGCCTGGGCGTAGACGAGCCCGCCGTAGGACTCGTCCGGCTGGTTGAAGCCGGGGAAGCGCTCCGGGTAGCGGCCGAAGTCGAAGGCCCCGGAGTCCACGATCACGCCGCCGATGGCCGTGCCGTGCCCGCCGAGGAACTTGGTGGCCGAGTGCACCACCACGTCGGCGCCCCAGCGGAAGGGCTGGACCAGGTAGGGGGTCGCCACGGTGTTGTCCACGATGAGCGGGACCTCGTGCTCGTGGGCGATCCCGGAGACCGTCTCGATGTCGAGGACGTCGTTGCGCGGGTTGGGGATGGTCTCCGCGAAGAAGGCCTTCGTGTTCGGGCGCACCGCTTGCCGCCAGGCCTCGGGGTCGTCCGGGTCGGTCACGAACGTGGTCTCGACGCCGAGCTTGGGCAGCGTGTACTTGAAGAGGTTGTAGGTCCCGCCGTAGAGGCTGGGGCTGGCCACGATGTGGTCGCCCGCGCCGGCGACGTTGAGCACCGCGAACGTCGTCGCCGACTGTCCTGCGCTGAGCATGAGGGCGCCCACGCCGCCCTCCAGGGCGGCGATCCGGTTCTCCACGACCTCCGTGGTGGGGTTGCCGATCCGCGTGTAGATGGGGCCGAGCTCGGCGAGGGCGAAGCGGTCGGCCGCGGCCCGGGCGTCCGGGAAGACGAAGGACGTGGTCTGGTGGATCGGCAGCGCGCGGGAGCCGGTGACGGGGTCGGGGCTCTGCCCGGCGTGGATCTGCCGGGTCTCGAACGCCCAGCCCGCCGGGTCGCCGGGGGTGGGACGGCCGGTCGCGGGGACGTCGGCGACCGCGAGGTCGGCGGCGGAGGAATCGGTGCCGGAAGCGGTGGTCTCGGACATGCCGTGGGACTCCTTGCGGTGTCAGGGGTCCCGTCCGGGGCGTGCGGCCGGGAGGGCCGGGCGCCGGGGACCCGCGCTTGCTCGCTCGCCGGGCGCGAGGAGCCTGGTCCTCACCCAGGGCACCCCACCGCGGTGGAGGGTTGCCGGCCAGCTAGCTGGGGCTTGGACGCTGGCACTCATGACCTGGACAGCATTCTCCGGATTCCGGCGACACGGCGTCAAGCCGGGTCCGGCGATCACGCCCGGCGGCGCGCCCCGGACGCACCGCGCCGGGCGTGCCGCGGACCGATTTGGAGACGAAACTCACACGGTGCCACGATGTGCCCATGAGAGTCGACCACGTGTCCTACGCCTGCCGCCCGGAGGGCCTGGCGGCCACCACCGAGCGCATCGCGGACCAGCTCGGGATCGAGCCGGTCAAGGGTGGGGTGCACCCCCGTTTCGGCACCCGCAACATGATCCTGCCGCTCATGAACCACCAGTACGTGGAGGTCGTCGAGGTCCTCCAGCACCCGGCGGCGGAGAAGGCGCCCTTCGGCCAGGCAGTGCGCGCCCGCTCCGAGGCCGGCGGCGGCTGGCTGGGGTGGGTCGTGGAGGTCGAGGACCTCGCCCCCTTCGAGCAGCGCCTGGGCCGCCGGTCGGTGCCCGGCCAGCGGGTGTTCCCGGACGGCCGGTGCCTCGAGTGGCGCCAGATCGGCGTCAAGGGCCTGATCGCCGACCCGCAGCTGCCGTTCATGGTGCACTTCGAGTCCGGCCCCGAGATGCACCCGTCCCAGGCGCGGATCACGGACGTGGCGCTCGCGGGGATGTGCATCGCCGGGGCCCCGGAGCGGGTCGCCGAGTGGCTGGGCGCCCCGGTCGAGACCGCGCTCGAGGACCTGGAGGTCGACTGGCGCTATCCGGAGGGCACCCCGGGGGTGCTCTCCGTCACCTTCAGCACCCCGGACGGCCCGGTCACCATCTGAGCCCGGCCACCGTCTGAGCCCGGACGCGCGCCGGCCCGGTCCGCAACCGGGCCGGCGGTGCCCGCCCCGCGGGGCCGGGGCTCAGCCCAGCAGCCGGGCGGCGCCCAGGAAGCCCACGGCGTCCAGCAGGAAGTGCGCGACGACGAGGGGCATGATCCGGCCGGTGCGCCGGTAGAGCTCGGCGAAGACCAGTCCCATCACCACGTTGCCGAGGAACGGCCCGATGCCCTGGTAGAGGTGGTAGCTGCCGCGGAACAGTGCCGTGACCACCAGCACCACGGGCCAGCTCCACCCGATGCGGGTCAGTCGGTCGGTGAGGAACGCGACCACCACGACCTCCTCGACCAGGGCGTGGCGCACGGCCGAGAGCAGCAGCACGGGCACCGTCCACCAGTGCTCGGCGAGCCCGGACGTGGTGACCTGAGCGGTCACACCCAGGGCCCGTCCCGCCGCGTAGAGGCCCAGGGTCCCCAGCCCCATGAGCAGGAACAGCAGGGTGCCCAGGCCCAGGTCCGGGGCCGGCATCCGGGCGTCCAGCCCGATCCGCCGGCGGACCGTGCCCAGGGCGCCGGCGGAGCCCGCGAGCAGGTAGAGGGCCAGCAGCACCGGCACCAGGTCCAGGGCGATCCCGGTGAGCTGGCGCAGCAGGTCGAACAGGGGCTGCAGGCTCAGGGGCGGGTTCATCGTGGCCTGCGCCTCGGACAGCGGGCCGCGGGCGAGGTCCTCGGCCAGGGACAGCACCGCGTAGACGGCCGAGGCGCCCAGGGACACGCCCAGCACCAGGAGCACCTGCAGCCAGAGGTCCGCGCGGGTCGAGCCGAAGGCGGGCGGTCGGGGGGCGAGGTGGGCCGGAGAACTCATGCGGCCATTCTGGCACCGGCCCGCCCGCCCTGCGGCCGCCCGCCCTCCCCGGCACCGTCCTCCCGCCGGGGCCGCCCGCCCTCCCCGGCACCGTCCTCCCGCCGGGGCCGCCCTACCGCCGGGGCCGCCCTTCCGCCGGGGCGTCTTCCCTAGGATGGACACCATGACAGTGCTTCCCCCGCAGATCCGCCAGCAGCCCGTCGAGCGCGCCTTCCACGGCCACGTGTTCTCCGACCCGTACGAGTGGATGCGGGACAAGGACTCCCCCGAGGTGCTCGCCCACCTCGCGGCCGAGAACACGTACGCCGAGGGCGCCACCGCCCACCTGGCGGGACTGCGCGAGACGATCTTCGGGGAGATCAAGGGCCGCACCCAGGAGACCGACCTGTCCGTGCCCAGCCGGCGCGGGGACTGGTGGTACTTCGCCCGCACGGTGGAGGGCGGCGCGCACCAGGTGTTCTGCCGGGTCCCGGCGGTGCCCACCGGTGACGTCATCGCGGACTGGACCCCGCCGGTCGTCGAGGCCGGGGTGCCCATGACCGGGGAGCAGGTGCTCCTCGACGCCAACGCGGAGGCCGCGAAGCACGAGTTCTACTCCCTCGGCAGCTTCGACGTCTCCGAGGACGGGGAGCTGCTGGCCTGGGCCGAGGACGTCACGGGCGACGAGCGGTTCACGCTGCGGGTCCGGGACCTCACCACGGGGGCGATGCTCGCCGACGAGATCCCCGGGACCTTCTACGGGTCCTTCCTCACCCCGGACGCCCGCGCCGTGTACTACACCGTGGTGGACGAGTCCTGGCGCCCGCACCAGCTGCGCCGGCACGAGCTGGGCACCCCGGTGGCGGAGGACGTCGTGGTGCACGAGGAGACGGACCCCGGACTCTGGCTGGGGGCGGGGCTGTCCGCGGACCGCCGCTGGATCGTGGTGGAGGCCATGTGCTCCGAGTTCTCCGAGCAGCTTCTCCAGCCGGTCGCGGACCCGTCCGCACCGCTGCGCGTGGTGCTGCCGCGCTCCGACCGGGTGCTCTACGAGGCGGAGCCTCTGCTGCTGGACGGGCGGGAGCAGATCTTGCTCACCCACGACCACGACGCCCCGAACTCCCGGATCTCCCTCATGGACCCGGCCGATCTCGGCCGCCCGGTCGCGGAGGTGACCCTGCGCGACGTCGTGCCGGCCTCGGACACCGTCCGGGTCAACGGCTGCGCGGTGACGGCCACCCACCTGGTGGTCTCCGTCCGGGCCGACACCACGCTGCGCGTGCGGCTGCTGCCGCTCGCCGGGCTGGGCACGCCCGCCCAGGCCGCCCCCGTGGAGCCCGCGTTCCCCGAGGAGCTGTACACGGCGAGCGTCTCCGCCGCGGAGCACGACGCCCCCGTCGTCCGGCTCTCCTACACGTCCTTCACCACGCCCCCGCGGGTCTACGACGTGTTCACGGCGGGCGCCACCGGGGACGACGACGCCCTGCCGGGCGAGCCGCTGCTGCGCCGCGAGGCCACGGTGCTGGGCGGCTACGACCCCGCCGACTACGCGGTCGAGCGGGACTGGGCCACCGCGGCGGACGGCACCCGGATCCCGGTCTCCCTGGTCCGCCGGGCGGACCTCGACCCCTCGGTGCCGGCGCCGGTGCTGCAGTACGCCTACGGCTCCTACGAGCACAGCACCGACCCGGCGTTCTCGGTCTCGCGGCTGTCCCTGCTGGACCGCGGCGTGGTGTGGGCCGTGGCGCACGTGCGCGGCGGCGGGGAGCTCGGGCGCAGCTGGTACGAGCACGGCAAGAAGCTGCACAAGACGAACACGTTCACCGACTACGTGGCGGTCACCGAGCACCTGGCCGCCCGGCCGGACGTCGACGAGCGGCGGATCCTGGTCATGGGCGGGTCCGCCGGGGGCCTGCTGGTGGGCGCGGTGCTCAACCTCGCCCCGGAGAAGTACTGCGGGGCGCTCGCCGCGGTGCCGTTCGTCGATCCCCTGACGTCCATCCTCGACCCGTCCCTGCCGCTGACGGCCCTCGAGTGGGAGGAGTGGGGCAATCCCATCGAGGACGCCCACGTCTACCGGTACATGCGGGACTACTCCCCCTACGAGAACGTCCGCGAGCTCCCCTATCCCCCGGTGCTCGCGGTGACGAGCCTCAACGACACCCGGGTGCTCTACGTGGAGCCCGCCAAGTGGGTGGCCGCCCTGCGGGGCGCCTCGACCTCCGGGGAGCCGGTGCTGCTGCGCTGCGAGATGGCCGGTGGCCACGGCGGCGCCTCCGGGCGGTACTCGCAGTGGAAGGACACGGCCTGGGAGTACGCCTGGGTGCTGGACCGGATGGGCCTCGCCCGGGCCTGACCCACCGGCGGGGGGGCTGTGCTCGGACCCCGCCGCGGCGGGAGTAGTCTGAGCGGATGGAGCACGCGTCCGCGGGCGGCAGGGCCGAGCTGGCCACCGGCGTGACCCTGGCCTGGTCGGCGACCGGGCCCTCGGCGGGCACGCCGGTGGTGATGCTGCACGGCTGGGCGGAGTCCCGCGGCGTCTTCTCGCGCCTGGTGTCCCTGCTGCCGCCGAACGTGCGCACCGTGGCTCCCGACCTGCGCGGTCACGGCGAGGCGGACAAGCCGCCGCACGGCTACGCGCTGGCCGACTGCGCCGGCGACGTGGTGGCTCTGCTGGACGCGCTCGGCCTGCCGGAGGCCGTCCTGCTGGGCTCCTCGAGCGGCGGGTACGTGGCGCAGCAGGTGGCGATCGAGCACCCTGGGCGCGTGGCGGGTCTCGTCCTGGTGGGGTCCCCGCGCAGCCTGCAGGGCCGGGCGCCCTTCGCCGACGAGATCGACCGGCTGCGGGACCCCGTCGATCCCGCGTGGGTGCGAAAGAGTCTCGGCTGGTTCCCCACGGTCCGCCCGCTGCCCGCCCGCTACCTGGAGGACCGGGTCCGGGACGGCACCCGGATGCCCGCCGCCGTGTGGCGGCGGACTCTCGAGGGCCTGACCACGGCACCGCCGCCGACCGAGGCCGGGACGATCACGGCGCCGGCGCTCCTCCTGTGGGGCGAGTGCGACAACGTCCTGACGCGGGACGAGCAGCTCTCGCTGGCCGCGGCAATGCCCGGTTCCCGCTCGGTCGTCTACGAGGACACGGGCCATCTCGTCCTGTGGGCGCGCCCCGAGCGCGTGGCGGCCGACGTCGTGGCGTTCCTGGACGAGCTCGGCCGCTGACCGGAGCACGCCCGGCCCGTGCGCGCGCCGGTCCGGTCACGTCACCCCGAGCAGCCGCTCCCCCGCAGGTTCAGCCGGCGCCGGGGCCGCCCTGGAACCGGCCCGGGTCCAGGGCGGTGGCCGTGGCCGGGGAGCACCACGGGCCCACGGCCCCGTTGAAGAGCAGGTCCGCGGCGGCGCGGGCCATCGCGGAGCTGGTCTGGAAGCCGTAGCCCCCCTGGCCCGCCAGCCACAGGACCCCTGGCACGGCGGCGTCGAAGCCGCACACGGGCACCCCGTCCGGGGCCTCGGTGCGCAGTCCGGTCCAGGCCCGCTCGATCCCGGTGGCGCCCAGGGAGGTCACGGTGTTCAGCCGCGCCAGGAGGTCCTCGACGTCCTCGAGCACCGGCTGCGCGTCGCAGGGCGCGCTGGGCACGGCCTCGGACGGGGAGACGAGCGCGCCGTTCCCGGCGCGCCGGTAGTACCAGCCGTGGTCCGCGGCGACCACCATGGGGTGGTCCGGGGCCAGGGGTTTTGCCAGCCGCACGAGGGCGGCGGTGCGCCGCAGCGGGCGCAGCCCCAGCGGGGCGCCGCCGAACAGGGCCGCCACCTGGTCCGACCAGGCGCCCGCGGCGACCACGACCTGCCGGGCCCGCAGCCGGTGCTCCCCGGCCGTGACGCGCCAGCCGGACCCGTCGGGCTCCGCCGCGGTCACGGGGGCGCCGGTGCGCACCTGCGCGCCCGCCGCCTCGGCGCGCTCCCGGTGCCACGCCACGAGGGCCGCGGCGTCGGTGCGCACGGAGGTGCTGTCGAGACGGCCGGCCTCGACCACGTCCGCCGGGGAGCAGGCCAGCTCGGGGCACAGCTCCACGAGCTCCGCGCGCGACAGCCCCCGCGTCCCCGGGGCGGCCTCGGACTGCAGCCGCTCCTCGGTCCCCACGAGGACCATGCGGCTGGGCCAGGCCAGGGGCCGGGGCGTGGCGGGCCGCGGGTCGAGCAGCCGGGCCACGGTCCACGCGGTCAGTTCGCGCACGGGTGCCGGGCCGTAGCTGGGGATCAGCTGCTCGGCCGAGCGTCCGGAGGTGTGGTGGGCCAGGGACCGCTCGGTCTCCACGAGCACGATCCCGGCTCCGCTGTCCCGCCGGTCGGCCAGCTCCGAGGCAAGGGACAGCCCGGCGATGCCGCCGCCGATGATGAGCACGTCGCACGCAGTGTCCATGGGCCCATGCTCGCACGCCGCGCAACGAGGGGTCGCCACCAGTACCCGCCACCCAGCGAGGGGTCGCTACCAGAACCCGCCACCCAGCGAGGGGTCACTATCAGAGCTCGCCACGCGGCGAGGGGTCGCGTCCTGCCGGAATCCGTGGCGGATTCCCACAAGAAGCGACCCCTCGGTGCTGTGCGGGCGCGCGGGCGGTGGTTCGGGCTCAGCCCTGGACGCCGAGCTTCTCCAGGATCAGCTCGCGCACGCGGGCCGCGTCGGCCTGCCCGCGGGTGGCCTTCATGACCGGGCCGATCAGGGCGCCGACGGCCTGGACCTTGCCGGCCTGCACCTTCGCCACGACGTCGGGCATCTGCGCCATGGCGTCGTCGATCGCCGCGGTCAGCACGCCGTCGTCGGAGACGACCGCCAGGCCGCGCTGGTCGACGATCTCGGCCGGGGAGCCCTCGCCCTCCAGGACGTGGGCGAGGACCTTCTTGGCGAGCTTGTCGTTGATCTTCCCGGCCTCGATGAGCCCGTTGAGCTCCACCACGTGCTGCGGGGTGACGCCGAGCTCGGCGATCTCCACCTCCCGCTGGTTGGCGAGGCGGGCGATCTCGCCCATCCACCACTTGCGGGCCACGGCCGGGGCGGCACCGGCGGCGACGGTGTGCTCGATCTCGTCGAGGACCCCGGCGTTGACGACGTCCCGGAACTCCTCGTCGGAGAAGCCCCAGCCGGTCCGGAGCCGCTTCCGGCGCTCCGCCGGGGGCTCGGGCAGCTCGGCCCGCAGCCGCTCGATCCACTCGTGG
The DNA here is from genome assembly GCF_040981195.1 of Kocuria oxytropis. Classification (NCBI taxonomy): domain Bacteria; kingdom Bacillati; phylum Actinomycetota; class Actinomycetes; order Micrococcales; family Micrococcaceae; genus Kocuria; species Kocuria oxytropis. The sequence continues at coordinate 129,540 of NZ_JAVFXA010000006.1, forward strand.
TCGGTGACGACCGGCACGAGGTCGGGCTCCGGGAAGTACCGGTAGTCGTCGGCGTCGGACTTGGGGCGCCCGCTCGTGGTGGAGCGGGTGTCCTCGTGCCAGTGCCGGGTCTCCTGCACGATCGTGCCACCGGAGTCCAGGACCGCGGCGTGGCGCTGGATCTCGAAGCGCACGGCGCGCTCCACGGCGCGCAGCGAGTTCACGTTCTTGGTCTCGGAGCGGGTGCCGAACGTGGCGCTGCCCTTGGGCATGAGGGACACGTTGGCGTCGCAGCGGACGTTGCCGCGCTCCATCTTCGCGTCCGAGATCCCGAGGTTCTTCACGATCTCGCGGATCATCGCCACGTACACCCGGGCCAGCTCGGGCGCCCGGGAGCCGGCGCCCACGATGGGCTTGGTCACGATCTCGATGAGCGGGACCCCGGCGCGGTTGTAGTCGACCAGGGAGTAGTCCGCGCCCTGGATGCGCCCGGCGGTCCCGCCCAGGTGCGTGAGCTTGCCCGCGTCCTCCTCCATGTGGGCACGCTCGATCTCGACCGTGAACACGGTCCCGTCCTCCAGCTCCACGTCCACGGAGCCGTTCTCGGCGATCGGCTCGTCGTACTGGGAGGTCTGGAAGTTCTTGGGGGTGTCCGGGTAGAAGTAGTTCTTCCGGGCGAAGTGGGAGACCGGGCGGATCTCGCAGCCCAGGGCGAGCCCGAGCTTGATCGCCGACTCCACGGCCACCCGGTTCACCACGGGCAGCACCCCGGGCAGGCCGAGCGAGACGGGAGTGACGTTGGTGTTCGGCTCGTCCCCGAAGACGTTGGGGGCGGCGTCGAACATCTTGGTCCGGGTGTTGAGCTCCACGTGGACCTCGAAGCCCAGCACGGGGTCGTACTTCTCCATGGCCTCGTCGAAGGACAGGACCTCTTCGGTGCTGCGGTTCATCAGCGGGCTCCTCCCCGGACGGCTGCGGACGGATCGGACGCGGCGGCGGTACCCGCCGGGTCCCGGACCAGCTCGGCGGTGTCCGGCAGCTCCTGCCAGAGCGGTCCGCCCCAGCGCTGCCGGAGCAGGGCCTCGAGGCCGGCGCCGGCGCGGTAGAGCCGGGCGTCCTGGCGGGCCGGGGCCATGAACTGGATGCCCACGGGCAGCCCGTCCTCGGGCGCGAGACCGCCGGGGACGGAGATCGCGGGGACCCCGGCCAGGTTGGTCGGGATGGTGGCGATGTCGTTGAGGTACATCTGCATGGGGTCGGCGGACTCGTCCACAGCCCCGCGCTCGAAGGCGGTGGTCGGGGACGTCGGGGACACCAGCACGTCCACCTGCTCGAACGCGGCCGCGAAGTCCCGCTGCACGAGCGTGCGGACCTTCTGCGCCGAGCCGTAGTAGGCGTCGTAGTAGCCCGCGGACAGGGCGTAGGTGCCCAGGATGATGCGGCGCTTGACCTCCGCGCCGAAGCCCGCGGCGCGCGTGGCCCCCATCACCCGCTCGATGGTCATCGGCCCGTCCTCGGGCAGCACGCGGTGGCCGAAGCGCACGCCGTCGTACTTGGCGAGATTCGAGGAGACCTCCGAGGACATGATGAGGTAGTAGGCGCCCAGGGCGTAGCGGAAGTTCGGGGTGGAGACCTCCACGACCTCGGCGCCGGCGGAGCGCAGCAGCTCCACCGCCTCCTGGAAGCGCTGCTGGACGCCGGGCTGGAAGCCCTCGCCCGTGAGCTCCTTGACCACGCCGACGCGCAGACCGGCCAGGCCGCCCTCGGCGGCACCGGCCCGGGCCTGGGCGGCGAGATCGCCGACCGGGTCCGGCAGGGACGTGGAGTCCTGGGGGTCGTGCCCGCCGATCACCTCGTGCAGCAGCGCGGCGTCGAGCACGGTGCGCGCGACGGGGCCGACCTGGTCGAGCGAGGAGGCCATGGCGATCACGCCGTAGCGCGAGACGCCCCCGTAGGTCGGCTTCACCCCCACCGACCCAGTCAGGGCGGCGGGCTGGCGGATGGAGCCGCCGGTGTCGGTGCCCAGGGCCAGCGGGGCCTGGAACGCGGTCACGGCGGCGGCGGACCCGCCGCCGGACCCGCCCGGGATCCGGGACAGGTCCCAGGGGTTGCGGGTGTCGCCGAAGGCGGAGTGCTCGTTGGAGGAGCCCATGGCGAACTCGTCCAGGTTCGTCTTGCCCAGCACCGGCATCCGGGCGGCGCGCAGCTTCCGGACCACGGTGGCGTCGTAGGGGCTCATCCAGCCCTCGAGCATCCGGGACGCGGCCGTGGTGGGCTGGCCCGTGGTGACGATGAGGTCCTTGACGGCGATCGGCACGCCGGCGAGCTCGGGCAGCTCCTCGCCGCGGGCGCGCGCGGCGTCCACCTCGGCGGCCGCGGACAGGGCCTGCTCCTCGTTCACGTGCAGGAAGGCGTTGAGGCCGGTCCGGCCGCGGCTGCGGTCGGCGGGGTCGACGGGGTCGCCGTCGGTGGCGCGGATGCGGTCCAGGTGGGCCTGGACGGCGTCGACGGACGTGACCTCACCGGCGGCGAGCTGCCGGGCGAGCTCGGCCGCGGACAGGCCGACGACGCCCTGCGGGGTTCCAGTGCTGGTCATGGGGCTACTCCTCGTCCAGGATCGCGGGCACCTTGAACTTGCCCTCGGCGGAGTCCGGGGCGTTCATCAGCGACTCCTCGGCGGTGAGGGTCTCCCCCACCACGTCCTCGCGGAACACGTTCTGCAGCGGGATGGGGTGGCTGGTGGCCGGGACGTCCGGCCCGGCGGCCTCGCTGACGGACGCGACGGAGTCGACGACGAGGTCCAGCTCCGTCGCCATGGACCGCAGCTCCTCCTCGGTCATCTCGAGGTGCGCGAGCTTCGCCAGGTGGGCGACCTGCTCGCGGGTGATCGCAGACATGCGCACTCCTGCTCGTGATCGGGGGTGGTTTCCGGTCCAGTCTAGCCGCGCGGCACGGGGCTCCCGCCCGGCTGGAGGGGCCCCCGCAGGGGCATACCCTGGAGGGACGCACCGACCACCGCACAGGAGCATCCGGACATGGCCAAGAGCACCCCCGCCCGCACGAAGAAGGACCGCGGCGCCAAGAACCGGCGTCCCGGCGCCCGGCCCGGGAAGGCCGCGCGCGCGACCTCCGCGACGGACGCCGCCAACGCCTGGCGGCAGCGGGTCAGCAAGGACGCCGCGGCGACGATCGACACCGTCATGGCCCACGTCCAGGCCGTGGCCGAGCAGCAGCTGGGGCAGCACGGGGCGTTCCCCGCCTTCCTCGTGACCGCCCGCAAGGACGGCGAGTACGAGCTCGACAGCCTGCCCGCCGAGCAGGTCGAGGAGCTGGCCCCGGACGCCGCCCTCGACGCCCTGCGGGAGCGGGCGGCGGAGCTGCGCGACGACGTCCTGTGCGCCGCCGTCGCCTTTCCCGTGACCCTGCCCGACCGCTCCGGGCAGACCGCCGCGGCCGTGCAGGTCCAGCACCGGGAGGGCGAGTCCCTGCTGGTCGTCCAGCCGTACCGGGTCAAGGGCGCCGAGCGCTCCGTGAGCTTCGGCGACGCCGCGGTGGAGCCCACCGAGCCCTGGCTGTGGACCTGAGCGCACCGGCTGCGCCGCCCGTCCGGTCCCCGGGCAAGACGAAGGGCCCCTCCGATCGGAGGGGCCCTTCGTCGTGCTGTCGCGCGGCAGGGCCGCGCGGGAGCGGTCCGCCGGGAATCAGGCGGGGATCTGCAGCACCTGACCGGGGAAGATCAGGTCCGGGTCGGAGATGATGTCCGCGTTGGCGGCGTACAGGTCCTCCCAGTTCTCGATGCCGAGCTTGTCGGCGATGGAGCCGAGGGTGTCGCCGGCGACCACGGTGTAGGTCTCGGCGGAGACCGCGGTGGAGGCCGGGGCGGCGGCGGGAGCCGGGGCCACGTACTCGACGACCGGGGCCTTGGCGACGGCCGGGGCCGCGGGGGCCGGGGCGGCGACCGGAGCGGGGGCGGCGGCGGGAGCCGGGGCCTCGACCGGGGCCGGGGCGGCGACGGACTGCGGGGTCACGACCGGGGCGTTGGCGCTGGCGTTGCCCATGGGGTTGGCGGAGGGAGCGGCGGAGCCGGTCAGACCGAGCTTCGCGGAGCAGGCGGGCCACGCGCCCCAGCCCTGGCCGTCGAGGACGTTCTCGGCCACGGCGATCTGCTGCTCGCGGGAGGCGTCCTGCGGGGCGCCGGTGCCGCCGAAGGCGGCCCAGGTGGAGGGGGTGAACTGCAGGCCACCGGAGAAGCCGTTGCCGGTGGCGGTGCTCCAGTTGCCACCGGACTCGCACTGGGCGAGGGCGTCCCAGGTGGACGCGGGGGCGGCGTTGGCCGGGAGGGCCATGGCGCCCACGGCGGTCCCGCCGAGGATCAGGGCGGCGGCACCGCGACGGACGTTGCGACGAACAGCGGAGGTGTTGGTCATGATGCTCCCTGGGCCACCTGCGCTCGTTTCCGTCCCCGGATGTCTTCGCGCCGTCGTCTACCCGTCAGAGTGTTGTCGGGTAAGTGCTTACAGGTGTCTGCCCTTTAGACGACGTGCGGTGTTACGGCAGCACCTAGCATGATCGGGTGGCGCGCCGGGAGTTCGGGCTCCAGGCACACCGGATCCCCGGAGGTGTCCTCGGGGAAGCTGTTTATCACGATAGCGTAACGATTATTGTCACGCCACCCTTTTCGCGCCCACGTGATGTATCACACGTTCGGTCGGTCCAGGGGTGCCGGCCCGTGACGGCGACCGGCGGACGGAACTCTCGTTCCGGAAGCGGAGGGCAGGCCCTCGGGAAGAACGCTTCTTCGGTAACGCTATGGCAACGTTTTGGTCTCGGTCAAGTGACGAGAGGCGTCTCACATCCGCGGGAGGAGCACCGTGCGCCCCGCTCAGCCCGGGATCCCGCGCTCGCGTGCGGTGATCCAGGCCGCGAGGCGGTCCGCGGCGGGCACCTCTCCCGCCGCCGGGGAGGGCAGCTCCGGCCGGGTCACGAGCGCGCCGGCCTCCTCGGCGACGAGCGCGCCGGCGGCCCAGTCGTGCTCGTGCAGGCCCTGCTCGCCGTAGCCGTCGAGCGTGCCGTCCGCGACCATGCACAGGTCCAGCGCCGCCGACCCCAGCCGGCGCAGGTCCGCGTAGTTGCGCATGGTGGCCAGGAAGCCCGGGATCTGGCGCTCGCGCCGGTCGGCGTCGAAGGAGAACCCGGTGCCGTAGATCCGGCCCGGCCGGCCCGGCACGGGGCCCTCGAGCCGGCGGGACGTCCCGTCCTCCTCCACCCACGCCCCGGCGCCGCGCACCGCGAAGTAGGTGCGGCGCAGGGCCGGGGCGTTGACGGCGCCCACGAGCCAGTTGCCCTCGGCGTCGGCGGCGGCCACGGACGTGCAGTAGTAGACGATGCCGCGGATGAAGTTGGTGGTGCCGTCGAGCGGGTCCACGGACCAGCGGATCCCGGAGGGGTGCTCCGGCCGGTGGGTTCCGGACTCCTCGCCGGTGACCGTGTCGTGCGGGCGGCGGTCCAGGATCGTGCGCAGCACGGCCTGCTCGGCGGCCACGTCGAAGCGGGTGACCCAGTCGCCCGCGCCGGACTTGCCGGTGACGCCCAGGCGGTCGGTGTCGCGGCCCCGCAGCACCTCCGCCCCCGCCTCGGCGGCCGCCAGGGCCAGGTCCAGCAGCTCCTCCAGCTGGGCGCCCGTGGGGCCGAGGCCCTCCAGTGCGTCGTCGTGCCGTCCCATGCTCAGGCCCCGTCCTCGTCGTCCGTGCTGCTGTCCTCGCCCGCGCTGCGGTGCGTGCTGTCCCCGCCGGGCTCCGCGCCGGACCCGGGGTCCGCCCCGGGCCCGGAGTCCGCCCCGGGCCCGGCGTCGGCTCCGGGTTCGTCCTGCGGGTCCCCGGCGTCGAAGGCCTCCGGCCCCTCGGCCAGGAGCCGTTCGAAGCCCTCCTCGTCGAGCACCGGCACGCCGAGCTGCTCGGCCTTGTCCAGCTTGGTGCCGGCGTTCTCGCCGGCCACCAGGAAGTGCGTCTTCTTCGACACGGAGCCCGAGGCCTTGCCCCCGCGCACGAGCACCGCCTCCTTGGCGGAGTCGCGGCTGAAGCGCTCGAGGGTGCCGGTGATCACCACGGTGGTGCCCTCGAGGGTCCGCGGCACGGACTCGTCCACCTCGTCCTCCATGCGCACGCCCGCCGCCGCCCAGCGCTCCACGATCTCGCAGCGCCAGGGCTCGGCGAACCACTCGGTGAGGGCCGCCGCGATCACCGGTCCCACGCCGTCGGCCTGGGCCAGGGTCTCCTCGTCGGCGTCCCGGATGGCCGGCAGCGAGCCGAAGGCGGTGGCCAGGGAACGGGCCGCGGTCGGTCCCACGTGCCGGACGGACAGGGCCACGAGCACGCGCCACAGCGGCTGCGCCTTGGCCTTCTCCAGCTCCTCGAACAGCTTGCGGGTGGTGGCGGTGGGCTCGGACGGCTTCTTGGCGGTGCCCTTGGTCCAGAAGTAGGGCACGAGCTCGGTCTCGCCCGTGGGCGTGCCGCGCGTCCTCTTCTCGCGCCGGATCCGCACCTCGCGCAAATCCTCGGGCGTGAGGTCGAACAGGTGCGCCTCGCTGGTCAGCGGCGGGACCTCCGGCTCGTCGGGCCGGGTCAGGGCGAGGGCGGCCTCGTAGCCGAGGGCCTCGATGTCGAACGCGCCGCGGCCGGCGGCGTGGAAGACCCGCTCCCGCAGCTGGGACGGGCAGCTGCGGGCATTGGGGCAGCGGATGTCCACGTCGCCCTCCTTGGCCGGGCGCAGCTCGGTGCCGCAGGACGGGCAGTGGGTGGGCATCACGAACTCCCGCTCGGTGCCGTCCCGCAGCGCCACCACGGGCCCCACGATCTCGGGGATCACGTCCCCCGCCTTGCGCAGCACCACGGTGTCCCCGATGAGCACGCCCTTGGCCTTCACCACGTCCTGGTTGTGCAGGGTGGCCATCTCCACGGTGGAGCCGGCGACCCGCACCGGCTCCATGAGCCCGAAGGGGGTGACCCGTCCGGTGCGGCCCACGTTCACCAGGATGTCCTTGAGCTTCGTGTGCACCTCCTCGGGCGGGTACTTGTAGGCCACGGACCACCGCGGCACCCGGGAGGTGTGCCCGAGCCGGAACTGGGTGCGGCGGTCGTCGACCTTGACCACGATGCCGTCGATCTCGTGGATGAGGTCGTGCCGGCGGCGGCCGTACTCCTCGATGAAGTCGAGGACGTCCTCCGTGGACGGCAGCACCTTGTAGTAGGGGCTGACCGGCAGGCCCCACCGCTCGAGCAGCGCGTAGACCTCGGACTGGGTGTCGGCGTGCAGCCCCGTGGCGGCGCCCACCCCGTGCACGTACATGGACAGCCGGCGCCGGGCCGTGACCTCCGGGTCCTTCTGCCGCAGCGAGCCCGCCGCGGCGTTGCGGGGGTTGGCGAAGGGCGCGCGCCCCTCGGCCACGATCGCCTCGTTGAGCGCTCGGAAGTCGCGCGAGGAGATGAACACCTCGCCGCGGATCTCCACCTCCTCCGGGACGTCCTCCCCGGAGAGCGCGGTGGGGATGCTCGCGATGGTGCGCACGTTGTGCGTGACGTCCTCGCCCGTGGTGCCGTCCCCGCGGGTCGCGGCCCGCACGAGCTCGCCGTCCCGGTACAGCAGGTTCACGGCGAGGCCGTCGATCTTCAGCTCGGTGAGCCACGCGGACTCCGGGGCGTCCGGCAGCGCCTCGACGGAGGCGGTGGTCTTCTCCAGCCAGGCCGTGAGCTCGTCGATCGAGAAGACGTCCTCGAGGGAGTACATCCGGGCCAGGTGGGTCACCGGCGCGAACGCCGCGGAGACCTCGCCGCCGACCTCCTGGGTGGGCGAGTCGTTGGCCACGAGCTCGGGGTTGAGCGCCTCGATCTCCTCGAGCCGCCGGTAGAGCTCGTCGTACTCCGCGTCCGAGATGGTGGGCGCGTCCTCGACGTAGTAGGCGGTCCGCGCCGCGCGCACCCGGTCCGCGAGCTGCGCGTACTGCTCCTTGAGGTCCTCGCTGGGCGGGGCGGGGTTGAGGTCCTGACCGGTGGCGTCGACGGGGCGTGCGTCTGTCCTCTGCTGTGGGCTCACCCGACCATTGTGGCCCACCGGGCGGACGTGCCGTGGCCCAGGCGCCCGGGGCCGGAGTGAGCGGCCCCCGGCCGGCCGGGGCGGCGGGTCCCGGACGCCGCTGCGGTCCGCCCCGGCCCGGGACCGCGATTGACGGTGCGGGGCCCAGGGTATGAGCTGTGCTGTGACAGGCGCGCTGACCGGTGCGGCGACACGTGACGGAGGACGAGGAGGGGCTGGTCGTGCCCGAGTGGGTCCTCGCCGGCGGTGCCGGCCTGCTGGCGGGCGGCGCGCTGCTGCTGGGCAGCGCGATCGCGTGGTTCGTCACCGTGCCCACCCGGGTGGTGGCCGTCGTGATGGCCTTCGGTTCCGGGGTGCTGATCTCCGCGCTGTCCTTCGAGCTCGTCCAGGAGGCGGTGGAGCGGGGCGGACTCGCGGCCACCTCCCTCGGCTTCCTGGTCGGCGCCGTGGTGTACGTGGGGCTCAACGTCCTGCTGGCCCGGCACGGCGCCCGGCACCGGAAGCGGTCGGGGACGCAGCAGCCCTCGCAGGCCGAGCACAGCGGCAGCGGCGGGGCGATCGCCGTCGGGGCCCTGCTCGACGGGGTGCCGGAGTCCATGGTGCTGGGGCTGAGCTTCCTGACCGGCCCCGGGCTGAGCCTGCCGATGTTCGCCGCGGTGTTCATCTCCAACGTCCCCGAGGGTCTCTCGAGCGCGGCGGGGTGGAAGAACGCCGGGCGCGGACCCGGCTACGTCTTCGGCATCTGGGGGTCGATCGCGGTGGCCTCTGGCCTGGCGGCCCTGACCGGCTACGTGCTGCTGGACGGGGCGGCCCCGACCGTCCTGGCCTTCGTCAACGCCCTGGCCGCCGGGGCCATCCTGGCGATGATCACCGACACCATGATCCCCGAGGCCTTCGAGTCGGCAGCCCTGTACTCCGGGCTGATCGCCACCCTGGGGTTCCTGGCGGCGTTCAGCCTGCACTCCCTGGGCTGACGGTGGCGTGGCGGGCCGGGATCGCGGTGTCGCTGCGCTCGGCGCGTCCGTGGTGGAGCTGCAGGGCGCTGCCGACGAGGCTGAAGTGGCTGAACGCCTGGGGTGTGTTGCCCAGGGCCCGTCCGGCGCGGGGGTCCCACTGCTCGCTGAGCAGCCCCACGTCGTTGCGCAGGCCCAGGAGCCGTTCGAAGAGCTCCACCGCCTCGGCCCGCCGACCGGCACCGGCCAGGGCGTCCACGAGCCAGAAGGAGCAGGCGAGGAACACGCCCTCGCCCCCGGGCAGCCCGTCCTCGGTGTGCTCGGGGCGGTAGCGCAGCACCAGGCCGTCCACGCTCAGCTCCCGCCGGACCGCCTCGATGGTGCCGAGGACCCGGGGGTCGTCCGGGGGCAGGAACCCGACGCGCGGGATCAGCAGCAGCGCGGCGTCCAGGGCCCGGCTGCCGTAGGCCTGCACGAAAGTGTTGCGCTCGGCGTCGAAGCCGTGCCGCAGGACGTCGGCGTGGATGGTCTCCCGCAGCGCCTCCCACCTCTCGACCGGTCCGGGCAGACCGGAGACCCGCACGCCGGCGGCCATCCGGTCCGCGGCGACCCAGGCCATGACCTTGGAGTGGGTGAAGTGCTGCCGCGGGCCGCGGACCTCCCAGAGCCCGTTGTCCGGGGTCCGCCAGGCTCCCTCGAGGTGGTCCATCAGGGCGGTCTGGATGTCCCAGGCCTCCTCCTGCGGGCCGAGCAGGGTGGTGCGGGTCAGGGCGAGCCCGTCGAGCACCTCCCCCCACACGTCCAGCTGCAGCTGGTCGGCCGCGGCGTTGCCGACCCGCACCGGCGTGGAGCGTTCGTAGCCGCCCAGCCACGGCAGGGTCAGCTCGGGCAGCCGGCGGCGGCCGTCGACGCCGTACATGATCTGCAGCTCGGCCGGGTCCCCCGCCACCGCCCGCAGCAGCCACTCCCGCCACGCCGCGGCCTCCTCGGTGTAGCCGGCCGCGAGCATCGCCTGCAGCGTCAGCGTGGCGTCGCGCAGCCAGCAGTAGCGGTAGTCCCAGTTCCGCGGTCCGCCGGGCTGCTCGGGCAGCGAGGTGGTGGCCGCGGCCACGATCCCCCCGGTCGGGGCGAAGGTGAGGGCCTTGAGCGTGATCAGGGAGCGCTGGACCGCCTCCCGGTAGGGCCCGGCGGCCCGGCTGCGCGCGGACCACCGGTCCCAGAACGCCTGTGTGGCCCGGCGCGCCGCGAGCGCCTCCACCCGGTCCGGGCGCGGCCGGTGGCTCGGCGCACGAGTGAGCACGAAGGGCACGGTGTCCCCGGCGCGGACGGTGAACTCCCCCACGGTGCGGAAGTGCTCCCCGCGCAGCGGCACCGGGGTCGTCAGGTACACGGCGTCCGGTCCGGCGATCGCCTGGATCCCCCCGGGCACCTGCCGCACCCAGGGCACGACGTGCCCGTAGTCGAAGCGCAGCACCAGCTCCGTGCGCACCTCCACGGACCCGGTGAGGCCCTCGACGATGCGCACCACGTCGCAGTGACCGTCCCGCGGGGGCATGAAGTCGACCACCCGCACGCTGCCTCCCGGGACGTCCCACTCCGTCTCGAGCACCAGCGTCCCGGGGCGGTAGCGGCGCCGGGTGCACCGCGCGGCCCCGGCCGGGGCCAGCACCCAGCGCCCGGCCTCGGAGGTGTCCAGCAGCGCGGCGAAGCACGCCGGGGAGTCGAAGTCGGGCAGGCACAGCCAGTCCACGGACCCGTCGCGGCCCACCAGGGCGGCGGTGTGCAGGTCCCCGATGAGCGCGTAGTCCTCGATCCGGCCCACGGTCCCCACCGGCTCCTTCCTGCCCGCCCGGCGGCCCCCGGGGCGGGGACCGGTCGGTCGGTGAGCACACCGTAGACCCGGCCGGTGCGGATCACCACACCCGAACCGGGTCCCCCGGCACCGGACGGGCGTACGATGAGCCGCGCCGGCGCCGCTCCGCCGGAGGAAGGGGTCCCCGTGCACCCTGTGCCGCCCGGTGGCCGGGAGCAGCGGCCGGAACGGCCCCGCGGGGCGCGCTCCGGGTTCCGGGCCATGCCCGCCCGGGTGGTCCGCGCCGCGCCGCCGGCGCCCCGGCACCGGGTGTCCCGGTGGCTGGCGGTCCACCAGGTGGCCCCGGTGGGGCCGGCGGTGGCTGCGTCCGACGAACGGGTCCAGCCCTGGTGGAAGGTGATGTGCCTGACCGGGGTGGACTACTTCTCCACCCTGTCCTACCTGCCGGCCATCGCGGCGCTGACCGCCGGGGTGTTCTCCCCGCTGGCCACGCTGCTGATCGTGGTGCTGACCCTGGCGGGGATGCTGCCGATGTACCGCCGGGTCGCCGCCGAGAGCCCGCACGGGCAGGGGTCGGTGGCGATGCTCGAGAACCTGCTGCCGTTCTGGCGCGGGAAGGTCTTCGTGCTGGTGCTGCTGGGCTTCGTGGCGACGTCCTGGATCATCACGATCACCCTCTCGGCGGCCGACGCGACCGTGCACGTGCTGGAGAACCCCTACGCCCCGGCCGTCCTGGACGGTCACCAGGTCGGTCTGACGGTGGGGCTGCTGGTGGTGCTGGGGGCGGTGTTCCTGCTGGGCTTCACCGAGGCCGTGGCGGTGGCCGTGCCCCTGGTGGCGGTGTTCCTGGGCCTGAACGCGGTGATCATCGCCGCCGGGGCGGTCGAGATCGCCGCGGACCCGGCGCTGATGGCCGGCTGGGGCGAGGCGCTGACCCGCAGCGGGGGCCCGGCCCACGTGGTGGCCCTGTCCGTGCTGGCCTTCCCCCTCCTGGCGCTGGGACTGTCCGGGTTCGAGACGGGGGTGTCGATGATGCCGCTGGTGGCCGCCGCCGGGGACACCCCGGCCGAGCGGCTGGCGCAGCGGATCCGCAACACGCGCCGGCTGCTCACCGCCGCCGCCGTGATCATGAGCGGCTATCTCCTGGGCTCCTCCTTCGTCACCACGGTCCTGATCCCGGCCGAGGAGTTCGAGCCGGGCGGGGCCGCCAACGGCCGCACCCTGGCCTACCTGGCCCACGAGCACCTCGGGGAGGGCTTCGGCACCGCCTACGACCTCTCCAGCATCCTGATCCTCTGGTTCGCCGGGGCCTCGGCCATGGCGGGGCTGATCAACATCGTCCCGCGCTACCTGCCCGGCTACGGCATGGCCCCGGAGTGGGGGCGGCTGGTTCGCCCGGTGGTGCTCGTCTACACCACGATCAGCATCGGGATCACGCTGGCCTTCCGCGCCGACGTCGACGCCCAGGCCGGGGCCTACGCCACGGGGGTGCTCGTGATGATGCTCTCCGGGGCCGTGGCCGTGACCGTCTCGGCCCGCCGGCGCCGGCGGCGCGGGGCCGCGGCCGGTTTCGCGGTGCTGGTGCTGGTGCTCGGCTACGCCCTGGTGGACAACGTCGCCCTGCAGCCCGGCGGCCTGGTCATCTCGGGGTTCTTCATCACGGGGATCATCGTGATCTCGATGGTCTCCCGGGTCTACCGCACCACGGAGCTGCGCGCCGAGCGCATCACGTTCGACGCCGCGGCGCGCCGGTTCATCGAGGACTCCCTGGTCTACGACGGCCGCCTGGACATCGTCGCCCACCGCCCCGGGGGCAGCAGCGGAGGCCGGTACGCCGCCAAGGAGGCCGTCCAGCGGCGGGTCAACCCGGTCCCCGGCAGCGCGGACGTGATCTTCCTGGAGGTCGGCATCAGCGACCCCTCGGACTTCAGCACCGAGCTGACGGTCCACGGCGTGGAGGTCCACGGGCACCGCATCCTGCGCACGGCCAGCCCGGCGGCGCCCAACGCCATCGCGGCAATCCTGCTGGCCCTGCGCGACGCCACCGGCGTGGTCCCGGAGGCGTACTTCGACTGGTCCGAGGGCAACCCGGTCACCCACCTGCTGCGCTACCTGCTGCTGGGCCAGGGCGACACCGCCCCGGTGGTGCGGGAGATCCTCCGCGAGCACGAACCGGACCCCGGCCGGCGCCCCGGCGTGCACGTCGGCTAGCCAGGGCACCGGAGGCGAGCACACCGGCGGCCCTCAGCGCGCCCACAGCTCCGGAGGGCTGGAGTCCGGGGCACCGGGGCCCGGTGCTCGTCCCCCGGCCCACGACCGGTTCCGGCACGGGTGCGCTCTGCCGGTGCGGTCCGCACGAGAGGTGTTCCCATGCTCGAGGTCCTCGGTCTGCCCACCCACATCCTGCTGCTGCACGCGGTGGTCGTGCTCGCACCCCTCGCCGGGCTGGGCGGGATCCTCTACGCCGTCCGGCCCCGCTGGCGCCGGGCCCTGGAGCTCCCCGTGGCCGTCCTGGCCGTGGTCGCCGCCGGGTTCACCGTGCTGACCGCCAGTGCCGGGGAGGCCCTGGAGCACGCCCTGCCCGGCAGCCGGCTGATCCACGAGCACGCCGAGCAGGGGGACCTGCTGGAGGTCGCCGCCGCGGTCCTCGCCGGCGCCGTCGTCGTGCTGGCCGCGCTCACCGGCCCGTGGCTGGCCGCGAGGCTGCCGGTCCTGGACCGGCTGCGGGTCTCCCGTCCCCTCACGGTCTCCGTGCAGGTGCTCACCGTGCTGGCCGGTGCGTTCCTGATCTACCAGACCGTGGTCACCGGCCACACCGGGGCCGCGGCCGCCTGGGCCGACTGGCGCACCCGGTGACGCCCGCGGCGCCGGCCTGGTGCCCGGGCGGCGCCGCGGGCCCGGGCACCGCCCGGCCTCAGTCCTCCAGCCGCCGGACGGCCACCGTGAAGTGCGGGCGCCGGCGCCGCGGGTCCCACCCGGTGACGTGGGAGCTGCGCCAGCCGGCGCCCCGCCCCTCCTCGCTGACCGCGACGGCCACGGTCCCCGGCAGCGGGACCGGGGCGGCGAACTCCACCGTCCAGCGGAAGGCCGTCCCGGGCGGCACCCCGGCCCCGGCCAGCGCGCGGGAGGCGCAGTACATGCCGTGGGCGATGGCCTGCGGCAGGCCCAGCGCCCGGGCGGTGGGCCCGGAGAGGTGGATGGGGTTCCAGTCCCCGCTCACCGCGGCGTACTCCCGGCCGGTGCCGGCCGCCAGCCGCCAGGACCCGGTGGGCACCGGCGGCACGAACTCCTCCCGCGGGGCGCTCTCGGCCGTCCCGGGCACGCGGACGCCCTTGGCGAGGTAGGTGGAGCGGCCCGTCCAGACGGTCTGCCCGTCCTCCCGCGCCAAGCGGGCGACGACGTCGACCTGCGCCCCGGACCGGTGCGGGCGCAGCCGCTCGGCGTGGGCCGTGACGGTCAGGTCCTCCCCCACGGCCACGGACCCGCGGTGCTCGACCTCGTTGGCCAGGTGCACCATCCCGAGGACCGGCAGCGGGAAGTCCGGGCGGGTCAGCACGCTCATGGCCACGGGGAACGCCAGGGCGTGCAGGTACCCGGAGAACGCCTCGACCCCGCCGGGTCCCTCGCGCAGCGGCGCGCCGACGGTGCGGCAGAAGGCCTCGTGCCCGGCGGCGTCCACGACCGCGGCCTCGACCACGTGGGCCACCGCGGGCAGCGCGCCGGGGGCTCCGCCGTCGCCGCGGCGCCGCCCGCCCGGCCGCCCGGGCAACCGGGCAGCAAGGGCGCGCGGCAGCAGTGCGCCGGCCGCGTCGGCGGCGGCGCGGGCGTAGAGCGCGCCCAGGGAGGGGATGTCGTCGAGGACCACGGTCCGGGGGCCCTCGCCGGCCGCGCTCACGCGCCCACCAGGTTCTGCCCGCACACGCGCAGCGTCTGCCCGTTGATCCCGCCCGCGGCGTCCGAGGCCAGGAAGAGCACGGCCTGGGCCACGTCCTCGGGCAGCCCGCCCTGCTGCAGGGAGTTGAGCCGGCGGGCGACCTGACGGCGGGCCGCCGGGATCCGGGCGGTCATCTCCGTCTCGATGAACCCGGGCGCCACGGCGTTGATGCTGCCGCCGCGCCGGGCCAGCAGGGGTGCGGCGGCGGCGACCATCCCGATCACCCCGGCCTTCGAGGCCGCGTAGTTGGTCTGCCCGCGGTTGCCCGCGACCCCGCTCGTGGAGGCCAGGCACACGATCCGCGGGGCCTCGCCCAGGCCCTGACCGGCCAGCAGCTGCTCGTTCATCCGCAGCTGGGACTCGAGGTTCACGGCGAGCACCGAGGACCAGCGGGACTCGTCCATGTTGGCCAGCAGCTTGTCCCGGGTGATCCCGGCGTTGTGCACCACCACGTCCAGGTGCCCGAAGCGCTCCCGGGCGAGCCCGAGGATCCGCTCCCCGGCATGCTCGTCCGTCACGTCGAGCTGCAGGGCCACGGCCCGGAGCTCGTTGGCGAGCGCGGCCAGGGGCTCGCCGGCGGCCGGGACGTCCACGACGACGACGTGCGCGCCGGCGCCGGCGAGCGTGCGGGCGATCTGGGCGCCGATGCCGCGGGCCGCGCCGGTGACGGCGGCGACCCGGCCCCGCAGGGGGGCCTCCCAGTCCCCGGGCAGGGTCCCGGCGTCGTCGCCGACGGTGAGGAACTGCCCGGAGACGAAGGCGCTGCGCCCCGAGAGCAGGAACCGCAGGGCGCCGAGCACGCTCGGGGCCTCGGGGGCGACGCCCTCGGCGAGCAGGACGCCGTTGGCGGTGGCCCCGCCGCGCAGCTCCTGCGCGGCGGAGCGCAGGAGACCGACGACCGCCTGGCGGGCCGCGGCGAGGGCCGGGTCGATCGGCTCGGCCGCGGCGGGCGTCGCCGAGGCCGCACCCGTGCCGATGCCCGGGGCGGGCCGGGACACGGTGACCACACGGCCCCCGGGGGCGAGCGAGCGCAGCACCCCGCCCAGGCCGAGGGCGGGCTCGGCGAGGTCCGCGGGCCGGGTGAGCTCGGTCAGGGCCAGGACGACGGCCCCGAACCGGTGCACGTCGTCGGGGTGGCGCCGGACGTCCAGGTCCCAGCCGAGCAGGGCCGAGGCGATCCGGTCCGCCTCCTCCCCGCGGCCGAGCACGAGGACGGGGCCGGGCACGAGCGGGTCCCCCGCCCGGTGGCGGCGCAGCCGGGCGGGCGCCGGCAGCCCGAGCTGCCGGGCGAGCCTGCCGCCGGGGGCGGAGCTGACGAGGTCGAGATAGGTGTCTGCCATGGGGGTCCTTGCTGTGGGGGTCGGCGGGGTGTCGGCGGAGGGCTCAGCGGGCCTCGAGGACCGCGGTGACGCCCAGGCCACCGGCGGCGCACACGGAGATCAGCCCGCGGGCGGGGCGCCCCGTTCCGTCGGCGCGCTCGCGCAGCAGCTTGGCGAGGGTGCCCACGATGCGCCCTCCGGTCGCGGCGAAGGGGTGCCCGGCGGCGAGCGAGGAGCCCGTGACGTTGAGGCGGCTGCGGTCCACGGCGCCGAAGGCGCCGTCCAGACCCAGGCGCTCGCGGCCGAACTGCTCGTCCTCCCACGCGGCGAGGGTCGCGAGTACGGTCGCGGCGAAGGCCTCGTGGATCTCGACGACGTCGAAGTCCTCGAGGGACAGGCCCTGGCGGGCCAGCAGGCGGGGCACGGCGTAGGCCCCGGCCATCAGCAGCCCCTCGTCCCCGTGCACGAAGTCCACGGCGGCCGCCTCGACGTCCACGACGTCGGCGAGCACGGGCAGGGAGCGCTCCGCGGCCCAGTCCTCGGAGGCGAGCAGCACGGTGGAGGCGCCGTCGGTCAGGGGCGTGGAGTTGCCCGCCGTCATGGTGGCCTCGGCGTCGAGGGACTTCCCGAACACCGGCTTGAGCCCCGCGAGCTTCTCCACGGTGCTGTCCGGGCGCAGGTTGTTGTCCCGGGACAGGCCGCGGAAGGGGGTGACGAGGTCGTCGAAGAAGCCGCGCTCGTAGGCGGCGGCCAGGTTCCGGTGGCTCGCGGCGGCGAACTCGTCCTGCGCCGCGCGGGTGATGCCCCAGCGGGCGGTGGTGAGGGCCTGGTGCTCGCCCATGGACAGTCCCGTGCGCGGCTCCCCCGTGCCGGGGGCCACCGGCTTGAGGTCGGCCGGGCGCAGACCCGCGAGGGCCCTGAGCTTCTGCGGGGTGGTCTTGGCCCGGTTGAGCTCGAGCAGGGTCCGGCGCAGCCGCTCGCTGACCACCACGGGGGCGTCCGAGGCGGAGTCGACCCCGCCGGCCACGGCCGAGTCGATCTGGCCGAGCCGGATCTTGTTGACCAGCGTGGAGACGGCCTCCATGCCGGTGGCGCAGGCCTGCTGCACGTCGAAGGCGGGGGTGCGCGGGTCGAGGACCGAGCCCAGCACGGACTCGCGCGTGAGGTTGAAGTCCTTGGGGTGCTTGAGCACGGCGCCGGCGGCGACCTCGCCGATCCGCTCCCCGGCGAGGCCGTAGCGGGCGGCCAGGCCGTCGAGGGCGGCCGTCAGCATGTCCTGGTTGCCGGCGTTCGCGTAGGCGCCGTGCGCCCGGGCGAAGGGGATGCGGTTGGCGCCGACCACGACGGCGCGGCGGGCCACGCCGGTGCGCCCGGCACCGCTGGGGGTCGTGTGCTCGGCGGTGGGCTCGACGGTCTGCTCGGGGGTGGACTCGCTCACAGGTGACTCCTCGGTAATGGTGTGATGGCGCTCACGTCACCGACGACATTACCTGATACTCTGGGTATCGTGAAACAGGTCGATGGCACAGACTCCGCCGCCCCGGGCCGCCCGCCCGCCGCGGACGGCCGCTCGTCCCGCTGGGCCCGGCACCGGGCCCAGCGGCGGATCGAGCTCATCCGCACGGCGCGCAGCGCCGTGGACGAGCTCGGCGCGCAGGCGTCCATGGAGGAGATCGCCACCGCGTGCCAGACCTCCAAGTCCGTCTACTACCGGTACTTCGGGGACAAGGCCGGGCTGCAGCGGGCGGTCGGCGAGTACACCGTGACGCGGATGCGCGACCGGCTCGAGGGGGCCGCCCGCGCGGCCGGCTCCTTCGAGGACTCGGTCGAGGCGATGGTCGCCGAGTACCTGCTCAGCATCGAGCGCTCCGCGGCCGTGTACCGCTTCGTCGTGGCCCTCTCCCCCGAGACCGGGCGCTCCCGGCACGAGCGGCACCGCGCCGAGCGGGCCCGGGGCGAGCGCCCGGGCGGGCAGGACGCGCCGGCCCAGGACGGCGAGCGCTGGCTGATCCAGGAGTTCACCGAGTCCGTCAGCGGGCTGCTCGCGGAGGCGCACGTGCGCCACACCCCGCCCGAGCGCCGGCTGGAGGAGCCGGTGCTCAGCTACTGGGCCGCGTCCACGATCGGCATGGTGCGCGGCGCCGGCGAGGCCTGGATGAACACCCCCGAGGGCACACCGCGCCCGTCCCGGGCGCGGATGACGGAGCTGATCGTGGGCTGGGCCGTCGACGGCCTGCGCCCGCCCGGCGCCCCGGTGCCGGAGCAGCAGCCCGACTGACCACCACCCGGGCCGGCACGGACCCCGTCCGGCCCCCACCACCCGTGACCGCACCGGCCACCGCCGGTCATCCACGACAGGAGCGACCATGACCACCACCGTCGATCGACCCACCACCGCCCGAGCCGGCACCGGGTCCACCGCCGGAGCCGGCGCCGCGGACGACACCGCGGCCCCGGCCCCCGCCGTGGACGTCGCCGCCCTCGGCGAGGTGCTGCTCGGGCGCTGGGCCGAGGTCCGGCGCGAGACCCGCCGGATGCTGCTCGACGAGCGGCTGCACCAGCGGCCGGAGCTCGGCCACCACGACCAGCGCGAGCGCGTGCTGGGCCAGCTGCACCTGCTGGTGGAGCACGGGGCGATGAGCCGCGGGCTGCCCGAGGAGTACGGCGGGCACAACGACCCGGGCGGCAACGTCTCGGGCTTCGAGGAGCTGCTCCTGGGGGATCCCTCGATGCAGATCAAGGCCGGCGTGCAGTGGGGCCTGTTCGGCTCCGCGGTGCTCAACCTCGGCACGGAGGAGCACCACCGCCGCTGGCTGGCCGACATCCGGGACCTGCGGATCCCGGGCGTGTTCGCGATGACCGAGATCGGCCACGGCTCCGACGTGGCCTCCATCGGCACGACCGCCACCTACGACCCCGCCACGGAGGAGTTCGAGATCCACACGCCCTTCCGGGCCGCGTGGAAGGACTACCTCGGCAACGCCGCCGTGCACGGGCGCGCCGCCGTGGTCTTCGCCCAGCTCGTCACCCTCGGCGTGAACCACGGCGTGCACGCCTTCTGGGTGGACCTGCGGGACGAGGACGGGAACTTCCTGCCCGGCGTGGGCGGCGAGGACGACGGCCACAAGGGCGGTCTCAACGGCATCGACAACGGCCGGCTGCACTTCACCCGGGTGCGGGTCCCGCGCACGCACCTGCTGGACAAGTACGGGGCCGTGGCCCCGGACGGCACCTACAGCTCCCCGATCGCGAGCCCGGGCCGCCGCTTCTTCACGATGATCGGCACCCTGGTGCAGGGCCGGGTCTCCCTCGACGGCGCGGCCGTGCTCGCGAACAAGGCCGCGCTGAGCATCGCGATCCGCTACGGCAGCGAGCGCCGCCAGTTCAACGCCTCCTCCGACATCCAGGAGGAGGTGCTCATGGACTACCAGCAGCACCAGCGGCGGCTGCTGCCGCGGCTGGCCGAGACCTACGCGATGCACTTCGCCCACCAGGAGCTGCTGCACAAGTACGACGACGTCTTCTCGGGCCGCGCGGACACCGACGAGAACCGGCAGGACCTCGAGACCCTCGCCGCGGCCCTGAAGGCGCTGTCCACCTGGAGCGCCCTCGAGACCGTCCAGGAGTGCCGCGAGGCCTGCGGCGGCGCCGGGTTCCTGACGAAGAACCGGCTCACCGCGCTGCGCCACGACCTGGACATCTACGCCACGTTCGAGGGCGACAACACGGTGCTGCTCCAGCTCGTCGCCAAGCGGCTGCTGTCCGACTGGGCGGAGGAGTTCAAGCAGGTCGACATGGGCGTGATGGCCCGCTACGTGGCGGGCCGGGCCACCGAGGCCACCTACCACCGGTCCGGGCTGCGCAAGCTCGGCCAGGCGTTCCGGGACACCGGGGACGTGCGCCGCTCCGTCAACGCCCTGCGCGAGGAGTCCGCCCAGCGCTCGCTGCTCACGGACCGGGTGGAGACCATGGTCGCCGAGGTCGCGGAGAACCTGCGGCCCAGCGCCAAGCTCCCCCGCGCGGAGGCCGCGGCGCTGTTCAACCAGAACCAGCACAAGCTCATCGCGACGGCCCGGGCCCACGCGGAGCTGCTCCAGTGGGAGGCCTTCACCCGCGGCCTGGAGCAGGTCGAGAACCCGGGCACCCGCAGGGTGCTCACCTGGCTGCGCGACGTCTTCGGGCTGCGGCTCATCGAGAAGAACCTCGCCTGGTACCTCTCCTACGGGCGGCTGTCCATGCGGCGCGGGCGCAGCCTCGACGAGTACGTCGACCGGCTGCTCGCCCGCCTGCGCCCGCACGCGCTGGACCTCGTGGCCGCGTTCGAGCTCGAGCCCGAGCACCTGCGGGCCGAGATCGCCACGGGCATCGAGGCGCGACGCCAGGAGGAGGCCGCCGAGCACTACCGGCGGCTGCGGGCCTCGGGCGGCGCCCCGGTCAAGGAGCGGGCCCCGCGGCGGGAGTCCACCACCTCCGCCGCCGGCGCCCCGGGCGAGAAGGCCCCGGAGGAGCGCAAGGAGGAGAAGAAGAAGGAGCGCCGGGCCGAGAAGCAGGCGGAGCGGCGCACGGAGCGCCGGGCCGAGCGCAAGCACGAGCGCCGGCTCGAGCTCAAGCCGCGGAAGCTGGCGGCGCAGCGGGCCGCGGCGTCCGGAGAGCCGGCCGACGCACCGGCCGAGGGCGCCTCCGCTCCGGCCGGCAGCCCCGTGGGGGCTGCCGGGCGCCCCGGTGGCACCGCGCCCGCCGAGGAGGCCGGAGCCCGGCAGGACGCCTGAGCCCGGCGGGACCCGCGCACAGCAGGACCCGTGCACGGCGCCGCCCCGGGACTGCCGGGGCGGCGCCGTCGCCCGGTCCGGGACCGGGGTGGGCTCAGCGGGCGTCGGCGCCGGCGAGGAGGTCGTCGATCTGGCCCATGGCCTGTCGCATCCCCTCCTCCATGCCCATCGAGGCCATCTGTGCCAGCTGCTCCGCGCTCTCGAAGGTCGAGACGGTGGTCATCCGCGTGCCGCCGTCCACGGCCTCGAGCGTCACGACGGCGTGGGTGGCGCCCAGGGCCGGGTCCGGCTCGCCGTCCTCGTCCGCGAAGCCGTCGTCGAACTCCAGCCGGCGCGGCGGGTCCACGGCGGTGACCGTCCACCAGCCGCGGGCCTTCTCCCCGTCGGGGCCGGTCATGAAATAGCGGCACCGTGCCCCCTCCGAGAGCTCGTGCTCCTCGAAGGTGGCGGGCCACTCGGGCGGCCCCCACCAGCGCTCGAGCCGGCGCGGGTCCGCCCAGACCTGCCAGACCCGTTCGACGTCCGCGGCGAACTCCGCGACGAACGTCAGGGTCAGCGCCTCCGTGTCCTGGTGCACGTCGATGACCGGCATGTCCTGCTCCTTTCCTCCTGGGTCCCCGGTCAGCCGGGGTCCGTCTCCTCGGCGAGGATCTCCTCGGCGAGCTTTTCCTCGGCGAGGAGGTCGTCGATGGCGCGGGCGCGCCCGCGCCAGATCTGCTCGTAGTCCGCCAGCAGCCCGGCCGCCCGCTGCAGGGTGGCCACGTTGCCGTGCACCACCTGCTCCCGGCCGCGCCGGTGCTTGCTGACGAGCGAGGCCCGCTCGAGCACCGCCACGTGTTTCTGCACCGCCGCGAAGCTCATCCGGTAGTGCCCCGCCAGCGCGGACACCGACTGCTCCTGCCGCAGCACCCGCGTGACGATGTCCCGCCGGGTGGTGTCCGCCAGGGCCTGGAAGATGCGGTCGACCTCGTCGTCCGTGAGCTCATTTCGTACAACCATTTGGTTGTACATTAGACCGCGCCGAGGCCCCGCACAAGAGGGTGTCCGCCCCGTGACGCCGCCGGCAGCCGCTCAGTAGAGCCCGCCCGGACCGGTCAGGTGCCGGTGCAGGCCGTGCGCCACGATCGTGTTGCCCAGGGCGTTGAGGTGCCGCCGGTCGCCGCCGACCACCGAGCGCGGGGGCAGCCCGAGCCCCAGCCACCGCCGGTCCGCGGCGGAGGCGCCGATCCGGTGGGGCCGCAGCTGCGGCAGGGACCACAGCGCGGGATCGCGCAGATCGGCCATCGTGTCGTAGAACCGGTCCCCGTACTCCCGCCGGTGGACCGCGTTGACGGCGCGCACCTGCTCCCAGCCCTCCGTGCCGGGCCGGTCGGCCACGGTGTGCCACTGGCCCATCACCACGGACGTCCCCGGCTCCACCTCCCACGCCGCCCGGGTGTCGGCGACCACCTGGTCCTGGTCCTCGATGTTGTTCTTGCCCGTCCACAGCAGGTGCACGTGCCCCCGGTGCCGCTCCTCCAGGGCGGTGCGCCACCGGGCGGCCGAGGCGGGCGCCACGTCCACCCGGGCCCCGGGCACCGCGCGGCGCAGCACCACGTCGGTCCCGTCCCGGGTCACGGCCTGGATCGTGCACGGGATCCCGGAGACGGTTCCCGGGACCTCGACGAGCGCGCTCGGCACCCGGCCGTCCACGGTGGGCACGACCACCGCCCCGTGGGCCGGCAGCCGGCCCACCCCGTAGCCGGAGCCCAGCCGCGGCAGGTAGGGGTGGGCGGTGCTGCGCATCGCCAGGGTCTGCCACGAGCGGTCGCCGCTGACCGCGCGGGAGGCGCCGGGCGCCTCGAGCAGCTGCGCGAGCAGGTCCTCGATGCGCACCGCGGGGAAGCCCCGCGGGCGGTCCCGGTAGCGCGCGCTGGCCGCGGAGGAGGAGCCCCAGAGCACGAACGGGCGCCGGTCGGCGGTCGGGCCGGGCAGCGCCCCGCCGAGGGCACCCGAGGCGGCGAGCACCAGGCCCGAGAGCACGAAGGAGCGGCGCGAGACAACCATGTTCTCAAAGGTAAACAGAACGGGGCGGGGTACTCCCGATGTGACGGTTGTTGCCCTCCCCCTCTTCGGGGGACGCCGCGGTCCCCCGCGCGCGGCCTCAGAAGCCGGGGGCGTACTCCCCCGGACGCACGGCGTCGGCCACGATCACGGTGACGTTGTCCCGCCCGCCCGTGCGCAGCGCCGCCTGCAGCAGCACGTCCGCGGCCTCCTTGGGGTGCGGCACGGAGGCCAGCACGCGGGCCATGTGCGCGGGGCTCAGCTCGTTGGTCAGCCCGTCCGAGCAGAGCATCAGCCGGTCCCCGTGCCGGGCCGGGATCACCCACACGTCCGGCTCCCAGACCTGGCCGGTGCCCAGGGCCCGGGTGATCACGTTGCGGCGCGGGTGCACGAGCGCCTGGGCCGCGGTGAGCTGCCCGATCGACACGAGGTACTGCACCTCGGAGTGGTCCACGGTCAGCTGCTCGATCACCGGCCCGCTCCCGTCCTCGTCCTGCCCGGGCCCGGGCGCCACCAGCCGGTAGGTGCGGGAGTCGCCGGTGTTGAACACGATCCACAGCATGCGCCCGTCGATCCGGTGCAGCCACACGCCCGTGACGGTGGTGCCCGCCCGGCCCTCCACGGCGTGCTGGATGTGCTGGTCCGCCTGCCACAGGACCGAGCGGACGCGGCGGACGGCCTCGATCGCGTCGTCCGGGATCTCCGGGTCCAGGCGCAGCTCGCGCTCCACGGTGGCGCGGAACCGGGCGATGTCCCGGGGCGGCTCCGGCTCCAGGATCTCGAAGCCCCGGAAGTCCTCCAGCTGGAACAGGGGGGACGCCCCGAGCGTGCGCACGCACAGGGCGCTGGCGACCTCGCCGGCCTCGTGCCCGCCCATCCCGTCCGCCACGGCGCACATCGTGGCCGTGACCACCAGGGCGTCCTCGTTGGACTCCCGGCGCAGGCCGCGGTCCGTGGAGGCGCCGGCGCGGATGACGAGGGGGTCGCTCATTCGAAGTCGACCTCCAGCCCGGGACCGGCGCCCTGGGAGAGCGCGACGGGCTGGACGTCGCCGAAGCCGCGCACGTTGCGGGTGGTCTGCGGCAGCAGGATGAAGCGGTCGTCGCCGGAGAGCACCGCCGCGGTGGAGGCGTCCACGAGCACGGAGCCCGGGTCCGTGAGGGACACGAGCCGGGAGGCGAGGTTCACCGTGGGCCCGTAGATGTCGCCGAGGCGCGGCAGCACGCGCCCCCAGACGAAGGCCACGCGTGCCTGCGGGAGCTCGGGGTCGTCCCGGATGGCGCGGGCCAGGGCCAGGGAGATCTGCGCACCGCCCTCGGGGGTCTCGGCGAGGAACATGACCTCGTCCCCGATGGTCTTGATGAGCCGGCCCCCGCCCACGGCGATCACCTCGGCGCAGCGGTTCTCGAAGCGCTGCACGAGGTTCGCCAGGGTCCGCTCGTTCATCTGCCGGGACAGCGAGGTGTAGGAGACGAGGTCGGCGAAGCCCACCCCGCGGGCCAGCGGGAGGATCGAGGACGCCCCGTCGTCGTCCGTGGGGCCGGTGGCGGTCGAGCCGTCCGGGCGCTCCACGCGCATCGCCAGGCGCTGCACGGCGGCGTTCATCTGGCGCCGCCACGAGTAGACCAGGAGGTTCTCGATCGCGTCGATGAGGTCCGGCAGCAGGTGCAGCAGCTGCCGGCGGGCGGCGGCGTCGGTCATCCCCCGGTGGACGACCATGTCCTCGACGAGGGCCTCGACCTGCCACACGACCATTCGGTCCGTCATCTGCCCGATCGAGCGGACCAGGGACAGCGCCGCCTCCTCGGTGACCTTCTCCTCGAGCACCATCGTGGAGAGCACCCGGAGGGCCTCGGAGTCCCGCTGGGTGAACCAGACGTCGTCGTCGGTGAGGTTCGGGAAGCCCAGGGCCCGCCACACCTTCCGCGCGGACAGCAGGGACAGCCCGCCCCGGCGCGCGGCCTCCCGGCGCCGCAGGTCGCGCTCCGAGCCCAGGAGGGTCTGCTCGAGGGCCTGCACGGCGGCCTTGGACTCCTCCGAGCGGTAGAGGTTCGCCTGGACGGGATTGTGCAGGTTCAGGTTCAGCTGCGCCGTCTGGGGGCCGAGCACCGGCTCGCCCCGGGTCTCCGGGTCCTCACTCGCCACACGTCACTCCTCTTCCTGGTGGACGGCCCGCCGGTGCCACGGCCGGCGCGGGTCGGCGGACGGGTCCGGGCGTGGTGCCACGACCGCGTCGCGCTCCACTCTAGTGGCCGCGGGCCCCGGCGCACCCCCGCCGGGGCCGGGACCCCCGGGCCGGCCGGCGCCGCCGCCCGCGGCCCACCGGTCCTCGGCGGCCCGCCGGATCAGCTCGGCCAGGCGCTGGGCCTCCGGGGCGTGCTCGAGGCGCAGTCCCCCGAGGTGCCCGAAGTCGGCCACCACGCGGCCGTCGCGCCGCCCCAGGGCCGGGCTGCGGCGGCGCTCCACGTCGACCCGCCGCAGCTGCTGCAGGGGCAGCGCCACGGTCCGTCGGGCCCCGCCGGGCCGCAGCAGCACGAGGTGGTGGGTGGTGAGCACGTAGCGGGTGCGCCACCAGCGCAGGAGCGGGCGCACGCAGCTGCGCAGCAGCACCCAGCCGGCCGCGACGAGCAGGGTGAGCTCCAGCCCGGCGTGCACCGTGGTCCACGGCTCGGCCACGGGGCGCCAGCGCAGCTCCAGGGCGCGCTGGGCGCCCGAGAGCGCGAACACCGTGAGCAGCAGCACCAGGAAGGGCCGGGTCAGCCGCGCGCCGTGGGCCCGCGTGGACACGAGCACGCGCTCCCCCGGCTGCAGGGCGGGTCGGGCGGGCACGCTCAGTCCGTCCCGCGGGGGTCCGGGGCGGGACGCAGGTGCACCACGTCACCGGCCGTGACCTCGCGCGCGGCGCCGGAGGCCTCGCGCACCAGCAGCCCCCCGTGCTCGCCGAGGCCGGTCGCGGTGCCCGTGACGGGAGCGGCCCCGCCGGGCAGCTCGGCGCGCACCGCCCGGCCGAGGGTCTCCATCCGCCCGGTGATCCGGGCGCGCAGCGGGCCGTCGGGCCCCACGGCGGACGGGTCGGCGCAGAGCTGCCGGTAGAGGGGGACGAAGGCCCCCAGCACGGCGCGCAGCACGGAGGCGCGCTCGACGGCGCGGCCGGTGGCGCGGCGCACGGACGTGGCCGTGGCCACGGGCGGATGCTCCTGGGCCACGTTGATGCCTGTGCCCAGCACCACCGCCGGCGGGCGCTGCTCGTCCAGGACGAGCCCCGCGAGCAGTCCGGCGACCTTGCGCCCGTCCACCAGGACGTCGTTGGGCCACTTGATCCTCGCCCCCGTGCCCGCGAGGCCGTCCAGGGCGTCCACCACCGCGGAGGCCATCAGCAGGGTCAGCCACGGGAAGTGCCGGGTGGGCAGCGGGCGGCCCCGGGGGTCGGCGGGGCGCAGCAGGACGCTGAAGGTCAGCGCGGTGCCGGGCTCGGTGGTCCACACCCGGTCCAGGCGGCCGCGCCCGGCGCTCTGGTGCCCGGCGAGCACGAGGGACAGGTCGCCCCACGGCCGGTCCGGGCCGGGCGCGCGCCCCTGCCGGGCGACGGCGGCCGTGAGGTGCTCGTTCGTGGAGCCGACCTCGTCCAGGACGTCGACCCGTCCCAGGCCGAGGTCCGCCAGGGCTGCGAGCACGGCGGGGGCGCGCAGGTCGGCGGCGCTGGGGTCGGGCACGGTTCTCCTCGGGTGGGTCGTCGCGGGCGGATCGCCGGTCGTCCTCGCGGGCCGGCCGCGGCGGACCGGCCCCGGAAGGCCGGTCCTCCCCGGCGGGCGCTGCTGACCGGCGGGGCGCCGTCCGCGTAGTGTTCGGTCCGTATCCACACTAGTAGCCCGCCTCCCCGGGAAGCGGCTGGACGGGGAGTCCGGCCGGCGGGGACCGCGGCACGATGCGAAGGAGCAGTCGTGAGCGACGCCGAGAACCGCACCACGTTCGCCGTGACCTACGTCTACGGGGGCCCCGCCGACGTCCTGGCCGCCCGCCGCCCCGAGCACCGGGAGTACCTCGGCGGGCTCGTGGCGCAGGGGGACCTGCTCGCGTCCGGGCCGTTCGAGGACGACGGCGCCCCCGGCGCGCTGCTGGTCTTCGCCGCCGAGGACGCCGCGGCCGTCGAGCGGCTCACCGACGAGGACCCGCTGGTGCGCCACGGGGTGGTCACCGAGCGCACGGTGCGCCCCTGGAAGGTCGTCCTCGGCCGCGTCGGCTGAGCCCGCTCCGGGGGCCCCCGGCCCGGGACCCGGAATTTGTAGGAGTTCTACAACGGAGGCCCCCGCGGCCGCGGACTAGAGTGGGCAGGTCCCCAGACCACCCCGGACCGGACCGCTCGGCCCGCCGGGCCGGCCGCGTACCAGACCACGAGGTGCTTGTGACCCACGACCTGACGACCACCGCCGGCAAGATCGCCGACTTCCACGACCGCAGGGCCCGCTCCGAGGCCCCGGCGGGGCAGGCGGCGATCGAGAAGCAGCACGCCCGCGGCAAGAACACCGCCCGCGAGCGCGTGGAGATGCTCCTGGACGAGGACTCGTTCGTGGAGTTCGACGCCCTGGCGACCCACCGCTCCACGGCCTTCGGCATGGCCTCCAAGAAGCTGCCCGGCGACGGCGTGGTCAGCGGCTACGGCACGGTGGACGGGCGCCTGGTGGCGGTCTACTCCCAGGACTTCGCCGTGTTCGGCGGGTCCCTGTCCCAGGTCAACGGCGAGAAGATCGTCAAGGTGCAGAAGTTCGCCCTGCGCAACGGCTGCCCGGTGATCGGGATCAACGACGGCGGCGGGGCGCGGATCCAGGAGGGCGTGGCCTCCCTGGCGATGTTCGCGGACATCTTCAACATGAACGTCCGCTCCTCCGGGGTGGTCCCGCAGATCTCGCTGATCATGGGCCCGTGCGCGGGCGGGGCGGCCTACTCCCCGGCCCTGACCGACTACATCGTGATGGTCGACAAGACCTCGCACATGTTCATCACCGGCCCGGACGTCATCAGGACGGTCACGGGCGAGTCGGTGGACATGGAGACCCTGGGCGGGGCGCGCCAGCACAACACCACCACGGGCACGGCCACGTACCTCGCCGAGGACGAGCAGGACGCCTTCGATTTCGTGCACGAGCTGCTCGAGTTCCTCCCGGCCAACAACCTGCAGGAGGCGCCCCTGCTGGACCACGACCAGGAGGACGAGGTCACCGACGTGGACCTGGCCCTGGACACGCTGGTCCCGGACTCCGCGAACCAGCCCTACGACATGCGCGCGGTGATCGAGGCGGTCGTCGACGACGGGCACTTCCTGGAGATGCAGGCCCTCTACGCCCCCAACGTGATGATCGGCTACGCCCGGGTGGAGGGGCACACCGTGGGCATCGTGGCGAACCAGCCCCTGCAGTTCGCCGGCACGCTGGACATCGCGGCCTCCGAGAAGGCGGCCCGGTTCGTGCGCCACTGCGACGCGTTCAACGTCCCGATCCTCACCCTTGTGGATGTGCCCGGGTTCCTGCCCGGCACCGACCAGGAGTTCAACGGGATCATCCGCCGCGGCGCCAAGCTGCTCTACGCCTACGCCGAGGCGACCGTCCCGCTGGTCACCCTGATCACCCGCAAGGCCTACGGCGGGGCCTACATCGTGATGGGCTCCAAGAAGCTCGGCGCGGACATCAACCTGGCCTGGCCCACCGCGCAGATCGGCGTGATGGGGGCCCAGGGGGCCGTGGAGATCCTCTACCGCCGGGACCTCAAGGCCGCCGCGGACAACGACGAGGACGTGGAGGCCCTGCGCGCCGAGCTGGTGCGCAAGTACGAGGAGAGCCTGCTGAACCCGTACCAGGCCGCCGAGCTGGGCTACGTGGACGCGGTGATCCCGCCCTCCGAGACCCGGGTCCAGGTGCTCAAGGCGCTGCGGGCGCTGCGGGACAAGCGGGCCACCACGCCGGCCAAGAAGCACGGGAACATCCCGCTGTGACACCCCGCGAGCCCCGAGAGGGCGCCCCGTCCCTGCGCTTCACCGCCGGCAGCCCCACGCCGGAGGAGATCGCCGCCGTCACCGCCGTCCTGCTCGCCCTGCCGGGCGGCGGCGAGGACTCCGCCCAGGGCGGACCGGGGCGCCGGGACCAGTTCCGCCGGATGCGGCTGGGGATGCGGCTGCGCCCGGGCCGCGGTGCGTGGCGGCGGAGCCGCCCGGAGGAGTGACCGGGGCCCCGGAGGACTGACCGGGGCCCGCAGCGGCCCGCCGGGGGCCGTCCCGCGCAGGAGCTGCCCGGGTCCCGCCCCGGGGCGGGACCGTGGCCGCCGGGCGCTCAGCCCTCCCCGGGGATCCGCCGGGACACCGCGAGCGCCACCACGATGCCCGCCACGGCCAGCCCGGCCGTCACCGCCCAGGTGAGGTCCCAGGTGCCGGTCAGCTGCGCCACCGAGGCGACCGCGGGCGGGCCGGCGAACTGGCCCAGGGCGTTGAACTGCTGGCCCAGGCCCAGCGTGGTCGCCACCGTGGTGGGGGTGGGGGCGACCCGCATGAGGCTGGCGATCGCCGTGGTCGGCACCACGCCGCCGACCGCGGAGAAGACCAGCAGCGCGCCGTAGCGCACCCCGAAGCGCGCCTCCTCCGCCAGCAGCGGGGCGAGGCCGAACGCGACCACGGCGGCCAGCCCCAGCACGGTGAAGCCCGTGCACCACAGCACCACCGGGCGCACCCCGCGGTGCAGGGCACGGCCCGCCCCCAGGTTGCCCAGCACGTTCACCCCCGCCGCGAGCGCGCTGAGCCCCGCCGCGGCGGCCGCCTCGATCCCGGCCTCGGCGTACATGGAGGGCAGGAACTGCACCACCCCGTTCCACTGGGCGGTGTAGAGCCCGAAGACCGCGGCCACCAGCCACGGCCCCGGCGCGCGCAGGGTCAGCCCGAGGCGCTGCCGCACCCGGTGCACCACCACGTGGGCCGGATCCGGCGGGAGCACGGCGAGCACCAGCACGCCCAGGAGGGCGGAGCCGGCCGCGGCGGCCGCCCACCAGGGGCGCCAGCCGAGGGCCTCGCTGAGCAGACCGCCCAGCAGCAGCGACAGCGCGGCGGCCACCGGGATGTGGCAGCCCCACAGGCCCACCAGCAGGGGGACCCGGGCCGGGGCCACGGTGCGCCGGATCAGGGCGGGAGCGCAGATGGAGACGAGCATGAACCCGACCCCCTCCAGCACCCGGGAGCCCAGCAGCGGTCCGTACCCGGTGGAGAGCAGCCCCGTGAGCGAGCCGGCCGTGAGCAGGCCGAGCCCCAGCACCAGTCCCCGGCGCAGCCCGATGCGGTCCCCGGACAGGCCCACCACCACCCCGAGCAGCATGCCGGCCACCTGCACCGTGGAGAGCAGGAACCCGCCCTGCACCAGGCTCAGGCCCAGCTCGGCGGAGAGCACGGGCAGGGCCGGAGCCAGCTTCCACACGTGCAGGGCGCCCACCACCCCGGCGAGCACCACGAGCAGGGCGGGGCCGGTGCCGGCGGTGCCCGTGGGCCCCTCGGGCACGGCGGGAGACGCGGGGATCGCGGGCGGCACGGGGGCGGTCATGCTCGGCAGTCTAGGGAGCGCCCGGCGCTAGGGTGACGTGCATGACCGATGAACGGACCGTCCCCCTGTCCGCCGCCGGCCCGGCGCCCCTGGGCACCGGGACGCGCGAGCCCACGGCCGTCGACGCCGTGGCCGAGCGCTGGTTCGAGCGCACCCTGGAGCTGGACCCGGCCCAGGCCACGGTGCACGGCTTCCCCGGGCACGGGAGCGGGTACCGGGACTTCGGGCCCGAGGGCCTGGAGGCCCGCGCCGATGCCGCCCGCCGGACCCTGGCCGAGCTCGGGCGCGCGGCTCCGGCCGACGACGTCGACCGGATCACCGGCCACGCCCTGCGCGAGCGCCTGGGCCTGGACCTGCTGCTGCTCGAGGAGGGGCTGCGGGGCTGGGAGGTCAACAACATCTCCTCCCCGGTCCAGGAGATCCGGGAGGTCTTCGACGACCTGCCGCGGCACACCGCCGAGGACTGGGCGCGCGTGGCCGGGCAGCTGCGCGCGGTGCCCGCCGCCGTGGACTCCTACGTCGCGGGCCTGCGGCACGCCCGCTCCCTCGGCCGCTCGGCCTCCGCCGCGCAGCTGCGCAACGCGGCCCGGCAGTGCACCGGCTACGCGGGCCGCCGCGGCTTCTTCGCCCGGCTCGGGCGCGGCCCGCACGTGCCGGAGTCCCTGCGGCAGGAGGTCGGGGAGGCGGCCGAGGCGGCGCGGGAGGCCTACGGCGGCCTGGCCGGCGTGCTGGGCCAGGAGCTGGCCGCGCACGCGCCGCACACGGACGCGGTGGGCCCGGACGTGTACGTGCTGCGGCTGCAGGAGTTCCTGGGCGCCGTGCTGGACCCGGCGGCCGTGTACGCGTGGGGGGTGGAGCAGCTGCGCACGATCGTGGCGGAGCAGGAGCTGCTCGCCCACCGCATCGCCCCCGGCGCCACGGTCGCCCAGGCCATGGCGGCCCTGGACGCGGACCCGGCGCGGCAGCTGCACGGCACCGACGCGCTCCGGGCGTGGATGCAGGACCTCTCCGACGCCGCCGTGGACGCCCTCGCGGACACCCACTTCGAGCTGACGGAGCCCATGCGCCGGCTCGAGTGCCGCATCGCCCCGACCCACGACGGCGGGATCTGGTACTCGATGCCCAGCGCGGACTTCTCCCGCCCGGGGCGGATGTGGTGGTCCGTGCCCGAGGGCACCACGACGTTCACCACGTGGGAGGAGACCACCACCGTCTACCACGAGGGCGTTCCCGGCCACCACCTGCAGTTCTCCACCGCGCTGGCCAACTCGGCCGAGCTGAACCGGTGGCGGCGGATGGGCGTGTGGGTCTCCGGGCACGGGGAGGGCTGGGCGCTGTACGCCGAGCGGCTGATGGACGAGCTCGGGCACCTGCAGGACCCCGGGGACCGGATGGGAATGTTGGACTCCCAGCGGCTGCGGGCCGCGCGGGTGGTCTTCGACGTCGGCTTCCACTGCGGCTACCGGATCCCGGCGGAGCTCGGGGACGCCCTGGGCGGGGCCCGCCCCGGCGAGGTCTGGACCCCGGAGGACGGGTGGCGGTTCCTGCGCTCCAACATCGTGATGGCGGACCCGATGCTGCGCTTCGAGTGGATGCGCTACATGGGCTGGCCCGGGCAGGCGCCGTCCTACAAGGTGGGCCAGCAGCTGTGGGAGCAGGCCCGGGAGTCGGCCCGCGCCGCGGCGGGCCCGGACTTCCTGCTCAAGGACTTCCACACGCGCGCCCTGCGGATCGGGTCCGTGGGCCTGGACACCCTGCGGTACGCCCTCGATCTGTGAACCGCGTCATAGTGGCGTCACATTTCGTCACGGCCATTGGGTGTTGTATATTTCCGCGCCCTATCGTGGGCGCATGATTTCCGCAGAAAGCACTCGACGACTGCCCCGGTGGATGACCTCCTTCGGCCCGCAGATCGTGCTCGCCCTCCTCCTGGGCGTGGCCCTGGGCACCGTCGCCGACACCCTGGGCGGCGACCCGGAGACCGACCCCAACTGGCTGATGACCGCCCTGGACACCATCGGCACCAGTTACGTCAGCCTGCTCAAGGCCGCCGTGGTCCCCCTGATCGTGACCGCGGTGATCTCCTCCATCGCCAACCTCCGGGAGGTCTCGAACGCCGCCCGGCTCGCGTGGAAGACCCTACTGTGGTTCGGGATCACCGCGCTGATCGCCGTGACGGTCGGGCTGGTGCTCGGGCTGGTCGTCCAGCCCGGGGCCGGCAGCGGCGCCGCTGCGCCCGCCGAAGCGTACACGGGGACCCAGGGCTCGTGGCTGGGCTTCCTCACCGGCCTCGTCCCGGCCAACTTCCTGGGCCTGCAGGTGTCCTCCTCCGTGGTGGACCCGGAGACCGTCCGGACCTCCCTCGGCTTCAACGTGCTGCAGGTGCTCGTGGTCTCGGCCGCCGTCGGCATCGCGGCCCTCAAGGTCGGCGCCCCCGCCGAGCCGTTCCTGGCCGTGGTGCGCGCCGCGCTGGCCGTGGTGCAGAAGGTCGTGTGGTGGATCATCCGCCTGGCGCCGCTGGGCACCCTGGGCCTGATCGGCCGGGCCGTGTTCGAGTACGGCTGGACGTCGATGGGCGGGCTCCTGGCGTTCGTCGCGACCGTCTACGCGGGCCTGCTGGTCGTGGCCTTCATGGTCTACCCGGTGCTGGTGAAGGCGCACGGGCTCTCCGTCAAGCAGTACTTCTCCGGGGTCTGGCCGGCCGTGCAGCTGGGCTTCGTCTCCCGGTCCTCGGTGGGCACCATGCCCCTGACCCAGCGTGTCGCCGAGCGCAGCCTCGGCGTGCCCCGCGCCTACGCATCGTTCGCCGTGCCGCTGGGGGCCACCACCAAGATGGACGGCTGCGCCGCGGTCTACCCGGCCATCGCCGCCCTGTTCGTCGCGCAGTTCTACGGGATCGACCTGGACGTCACCCACTACGTGCTCATCGCCCTGGTGTCCGTGCTGGGCTCCGCGGCGACCGCGGGGACCACGGGCGCCACCGTGATGCTCACCCTGACGCTGTCCACGCTGGGCCTGCCGCTGGACGGCGTGGGGCTCCTGCTGGCCGTGGACCCGATCATCGACATGGGCCGCACCGCGCTCAACGTGGCGGGCCAGGCCCTGGTGCCCACGATCGTCGCCCACCGCGAGGGCCTGCTGGACCGCGGGCTCTACGACGCCCCGCGCCACGGCGACCCGTTCGTGCCCGAGGACGCCGCCGCGGACGCCACCGAGCACACCGCCGCGCACAGCGGCCCGCAGCCGGCGGGTTCCGCCGCCCGGTCCGGCCCGGAGCCGCGGCTCGAGGAGGCACCGGCCGCCGCCCGCTGACACCGGTCCGGCACCGGCCCGCCACCGCCCGGGGCGGGGAACTGGGGAGATGCTCGACGCATTCCGCCAGTTCCCCGCCCCGAGCCCGTCCCGGCGCCGGCACGGGCTACGCTGAGCACCGGCACGAGAGCTGGGTCACACCCGGCGGGCACGGCAGGGAACAGGGGGCGGCGCATGGGCGCAGCGACGGAGGGACCGACGACGACGACGGACCCGCAGCTGCGGCTCTCCTGGGCCCGCTCGCTGAGCCACCTCTCGGCCCCCGAGCGCTGTACCCCACAGGTGGTGCTCGACCACACGGACGTCCGGGAGGCCCGCGCCCCGCTGCGGCTGCTGATGCCCGTGCTGGACGAGCTGCTGACGCCCCTGGCCGAGGACACCGGGCTGGTGGTGGCCGTGACGGACCCCTGCGGCGTGCTCCTGCGGGTCCGGGGCAGCACCGCCACTCGTAGGCGCGCCGAGTCCATGGGCTTCGTGGAGGGCGCCGACTGGTCGGAGAACGCCGTGGGCACCAACGCCCCCGGCACCGCGCTGGTCCTGCGCCGGCCGGTGACGGTCCACCGCGACCAGCACTTCTACCCCGAGGCCCGGCCCTGGTCCTGCACCGCGGCGCCGCTGCTGCACCCCGTCACGGGGGCGCTGCTCGGGGCCGTGGACCTCACCGGCGGGGACGCGGCCGCCGACCCCGCCACCCGGGCCCTGGTCGGCGCGGCCGTGCGCGCCGCCCGGGCCGAGCTGGCCCTCGCGCTGCGCGCCGGGACCCCGGGCCCATCCCGCGCGGCAGGCCGGTCGGGGGCCCGGGAACCCGCCGCCGGGGCCTTTCTGCGCGTGCTGGGCGACGCCCCGCCGGCCCTGGTGCTGGGCGGGCACCCGCTGGAGCTGACCGAGCGCCACGCCGAGATCCTCCTGGCGCTCTCCCGCGCCCCCGCCGGACTGAGCACCGCGGAGCTGTCGGTGCAGCTGTGGGGCGGCCGGGCGCAGGAGACCACGGTGCGCGCCGAGGTGCTGCGGCTGCGCCGGCTGCTCGGCTCCCGGGGAGGGCCGGCGATCGCCTCGCGGCCCTACCGGCTCGAAGCGCCCCTGCCCTCGGACGCCGGCCGGGTGCTCGAGCTGCTCGCCCGCGGCTCCCACCGCCGGGCCCTGCGGGAATACACCGGGGCGCTGCTCCCGCACTCCGAGGCGCCGTCCGTGGTGGCGCTGCGCCACCGCGTCACGGGACTGCTGCGCGAGGCTGTGCTGGCCGACGGCTCCGCCGAGGCCGTGCGCGAGTACCTGACCCTGCCGGAGGCCGCCGAGGACGCCGAGGCCTGGAAGCTACTGCTGCGCCTCCTGCCCGCCCGCTCCCCCGCCCGCGCCCGCGCGGTGCTCGAGCTGGAGCGGCTGCGCCGCTGACCCGTCCCCGCACCCCGGACGCCGGGCGTGCAACGTACGTGCAACGTGACCCTGCGTAGCGTGAGCTGCATCACAGCGCGGTGCGGACCGGAGGGCCCGCGCCCGCACCGGCAGCACCGTCCCGACACCAGGAGCAGGTCACCATGAGCGTCGAAACCCAGTCCCTCACCACCGTCTACGCGCAGCCCGGCACCGAGGGCTCCAAGGTCTCCTTCAAGCCCCGCTACGAGCACTGGATCGGCGGGCAGTGGGTACCGCCCGTGCAGGGCCGCTACTTCGAGAACATCTCCCCGGTCAACGGCAAGCCCTTCACCGAGGTGGCCCGCGGCACCGCCGAGGACATCGACGCCGCGCTCGACGCCGCGTGGGCCGCCGCCCCCGCCTGGGGCAAGACACCGGTCGCCGAGCGGGCGCTGGTGCTGCACCGGATCGCCGACCGGATGGAGCAGAACCTCGAGATGCTCGCCGTGGCCGAGACCTGGGACAACGGCAAGCCGGTGCGCGAGACCATCAACGCGGACATCGCCCTGGCCATCGACCACTTCCGCTACTTCGCCGGGGCGATCCGCGCCCAGGAAGGCACGCTCTCCCAGCTCGACGACAACACCACGTCCTACCACTTCCACGAGCCCCTCGGCGTGGTCGGCCAGATCATCCCCTGGAACTTCCCGATCCTCATGGGCGTGTGGAAGCTCGCCCCGGCCCTGGCCGCGGGCAACGCCGTGGTGCTCAAGCCGGCCGAGCAGACCCCGGCCTCGATCATGGTGCTCATGGAGCTGCTCGCGGACATCCTGCCCCCGGGCGTGGTCAACGTGGTCAACGGCTTCGGCGTGGAGGCCGGCAAGCCGCTGGCCTCGAGCCCGCGGATCCGCAAGATCGCCTTCACCGGCGAGACCACCACCGGCCGGCTGATCATGCAGTACGCCTCCCAGAACATCATCCCCGTCACCCTCGAGCTGGGCGGCAAGTCCCCCAACATCTTCTTCGAGGACGTGGCCGCGGCCCAGGACTCCTTCTACGACAAGGCGCTGGAGGGCTTCGCGTTCTTCGCCCTCAACCAGGGCGAGGTCTGCACCTGCCCCTCCCGCGCCCTGATCCAGGGCTCGATCTACGACCGGCTGCTCGCGGACGGCGTCGAGCGGGTCAAGGGCATGGTCCAGGGCAACCCGCTGGACCTGGACACCCAGGTGGGCGCCCAGGCCTCCAACGACCAGCTGCAGAAGATCCTGTCCTACATCGACATCGGCCGGCAGGAGGGCGCGAAGGTCCTCGTGGGCGGCGAGCGCAACGTCCTGGACGGGGACCTCGCCGAGGGCTTCTACGTCTCCCCCACGGTGTTCGAGGGCGAGAACTCGATGCGCATCTTCCAGGAGGAGATCTTCGGTCCCGTCCTGTCGGTGACCCGCTTCACCGACTACGCCGACGCCATGGCCACCGCCAACGACACCCTCTACGGCCTCGGCGCCGGGGTGTGGGCCCGCAACGGCAACCTCGCCTACCGCGCCGGCCGGGACATCCAGGCCGGGCGCGTGTGGGTGAACCAGTACCACAACTACCCCGCCC
The DNA here is from genome assembly GCF_040981195.1 of Kocuria oxytropis. Taxonomy (NCBI): domain Bacteria; kingdom Bacillati; phylum Actinomycetota; class Actinomycetes; order Micrococcales; family Micrococcaceae; genus Kocuria; species Kocuria oxytropis. The sequence continues at coordinate 166,276 of NZ_JAVFXA010000006.1, forward strand.
ACTCGGCCTTCGGCGGCTACAAGTCCTCCGGGATCGGCCGCGAGAACCACCTGATGATGCTGGACCACTACCAGCAGACCAAGAACCTGCTGGTCTCCTACTCCGAGGACGCGCAGGGCTTCTTCTAGGCCGCAGCGGCGCCCACGCCGCCCGCACCACCGGTGCGGGCCCGCACCCGCCGGGCCCGCACCCGCCGGACCCGCACCACCGGTGCGACCCGTCCGGCGATTCCGTCCTGCCCGTCACTGCCGTCCCACCCGTCGAATCCGTCCCGCCCGTTCCAGGAGGAGCACCATGAACGCCCAGCAGGCCCCGACCGTCCAGCAGTCCACCACCACCGTCCCCGGGACGATGACCGCCGCCGTGGTCACCGCCTTCGGGGAGCCCCTCGAGGTCAAGGAGATCCCCGTCCCGGAACCGGGCCCCGGCCAGGTCCTCGTCGAGCTGATCTCCACCGGCGTGTGCCACACCGACCTGCACGCCGCCCACGGCGACTGGCCGGTCCAGCCCAGCCCGCCGTTCGTCCCGGGCCACGAGGGCGTCGGCACGGTCGTGGCCCTCGGCCCCGGCGTCACGGAGCTGCAGGTGGGCGAGCTCGTGGGCAACGCCTGGCTCGCCTCGGCGTGCGGGCACTGCCGCAACTGCCGCACCGGCTGGGAGACGCTGTGCGAGGAGCAGGTCAACGGCGGCTACAGCATCGACGGCTCCTTCGGCCGGTACATGCTGGTGGACGCCCGGTTCGCCGCGCGGATCCCGGCGGGCGCCGACCCGTACGAGGTGGCGCCGGTGCTGTGCGCCGGGGTCACGGTCTACAAGGGCCTGAAGATGACCGAGGCCCGGCCCGGGGAGTGGGTGGTGATCTCCGGCATCGGGGGCCTGGGGCACCTGGCCGTGCAGTACGCGGTGGCGATGGGCCTGCGCGTCGCGGCGGTGGACGTCGCCGACGACAAGCTCGCGCTCGCCCGCAAGCACGGCGCGGAGATCACCGTGAACGCGTTCGCCGAGGACCCGGCCGAGGCCGTGCTCGCGCAGGTCCCCGGCGGGGCGGACGCCGTGCTGGTCACGGCGGTGCACCCGGCCGCCTTCGGGCAGGCGATCGGCATGGTCCGCCGCGGCGGGACGATCGTGTTCAACGGCCTGCCGCCGGGGGACTTCCCGGCGCCGATCTTCGACATCGTGCTCAAGGGCCTGACCATCCGCGGGTCCATCGTGGGCACCCGCCAGGACATGGTCGAGGCCCTGGACTTCTACGCCCGGGGACTGATCCACCCGACCTACAGCACCCGCCCGCTGGAGGACGTCAACGCCGTCCTCGACGAGATGGAGAAGGGCAAGATCGAGGGCCGCGTGGTCGTCGAGTACTGATCCGGGCGCTCGCAAGGGGTCGCGTCCTGTCCCGAACGCTCGCGAGGGGTCGCATCCTGTCCCGAACGCTCGCGAGGGGTCGCGTCCTGTCCCGCGCGGACACGAGGGGTCGCGTCCTGTCCCGCGCGGACACGAGGGGTCGCGTCCTGTCGGTGGGAGAACGTCTCACCAGCAGGGCGCGGCCCCTCGCGCGTGGGCAGGTCCGATCGCGACCCCTCGCGTGCGGGCAGGTCCGATCGCGACCCCTCGGGCGTGGGCAGGCCGATCGCGACCCCTCGCGTGCGGGCAGGCCCGATCGCGACCCCTCGCGCATGGGCAGGCCCGATCGCGACCCCTCGTGTGCGGCCTGCGTATCCTGGGACGGTGACTCCCCGCCTCGTCCTCGCCTCCCGCTCCCCCGCCCGCACCAAGCTCCTGACCGACGCCGGGATCGGCCACGACCGGCTCGTCTCGGACGTGGACGAGGACGCCGTGGTCCGGGAGCGCGGGGTGACCGGCGCGGAGGAGACCGCGATGGTCCTGGCCCGGGCCAAGGCGGAGGCCGTGGCCGCGCTGCCCGCGGCGGCCGGGGCGCTGGTGGTGGGCTGCGACTCGGTCTTCGAGCTCGACGGCGAGGTGCACGGCAAGCCGCTCGACCCCGAGACCGCCACCGCCCGGATCCGGGCCATGCGCGGGCGCTCGGGCGTGCTGCACACGGGTCACTGGCTCGTGGACACCCGGAGCCCGGCCGAGGGCGGCACCGGCTTCAGCGGCGGCGCGCCCGCCCGCGCCGAGGTGTTCTTCGCGCAGATGACCGACGACGAGGTCGCGGCCTACGTGGCCACCGGCGAGCCCCTGGAGGTCGCCGGGTCCTTCACCATCGACTCCCTCGGGGCGGCGTTCGTGGAGCGGGTCGAGGGGGACGTGCACGCCGTCGTCGGCCTGAGCCTGAGCACCCTGCGGACGCTGCTCGGCCGCGCGGAGGTGGGCGTGCCCCAGCTGTGGACGGCCCGCCGCTGACCGGGCCGCGCCGCCGCCACCGGCGGGACCCGCGCGGGGACGTCGGCGGACTTGTAGGACTCCTACAGAAACGGCGACGCATTTCCGGAGCGCCGCCGGGCGGTTGGGCGATTGCTCGCGGCGGGGAATACAGTGCATCGGAGGATTCGACAAGGAGTGAGACGTGACCGGTAAGAACACCGCGGACGGCGCCATCCGCCCCATCACCAAGGTGCTCGTCGCCAACCGCGGGGAGATCGCGGTGCGGGTGATCCGTGCCGCCCGCGACGAGGGCATCGCCTCCGTGGCCGTGTACGCCGACCCGGACCGGGACGCCCTGCACGCGCGCATGGCGGACGAGGCGTACGGGCTCGGCGGGTCCACCGCCGCGGACTCGTACCTGGTGGCCGAGAAGATCCTGGACGTGGCCGCCCGCTCGGGCGCCGACGCCGTGCACCCCGGCTACGGCTTCCTGTCCGAGAACGCGGACTTCGCCCTGGCCGTGCTCGAGGCCGGCCTGACCTGGATCGGGCCCCCGCCCGCGGCCATCGCCAAGCTCGGCGACAAGGTGGCCGCCCGCCACATCGCGGAGAAGGTCGACGCCCCGCAGGTCCCCGGAACCACCGATCCGGTCGGCTCCGCCGAGGAGGTCCTCGCCTTCGCCGACGAGCACGGGCTGCCCCTGGCCATCAAGGCCGCCTTCGGCGGCGGCGGCCGCGGCATCAAGGTGGTCCGCGACCGCGAGGACATCCCGGAGCTCTACGAGTCCGCCGTGCGCGAGGCCACCGCGGCGTTCGGCCGCGGCGAGTGCTTCGTGGAGCGCTTCCTGGACGCCCCGCGGCACGTCGAGACCCAGTGCCTCGCCGACGCCCACGGCAACGTGGTGGTCGTCTCCACCCGCGACTGCTCCCTGCAGCGGCGCAACCAGAAGCTCGTGGAGGAGGCGCCGGCGCCGTTCCTGTCCGAGGCGCAGAACCGGCTGCTCTACGAGTCCTCGAAGGCGATCCTGCGGGAGGCCGGCTACCAGGGCGCGGGCACGTGCGAGTTCCTGGTGGGCCAGGACGGCACGATCACGTTCCTCGAGGTTAACACCCGCCTGCAGGTGGAGCACCCGGTCTCCGAGGAGGTCACGGGCATCGACCTGGTGCGCGAGCAGTTCCGGCTGGCCCGCGGCGAGGCCCTCGGCTACGACGACCCGGAGGTGCGCGGGCACTCGATCGAGTTCCGGATCAACGGCGAGGACCCCGGACGGCACTTCATGCCCTCCCCCGGCACCATCGCCGCTCTCGACCTGCCCTCCGGCCCGGGCGTGCGCGTGGACTCCGGCGTGCAGGCCGGCGAGACCGTGGGCGGGAACTTCGACTCCATGCTCGCCAAGCTGATCGTCACCGGCGCCACGCGCCGGCAGGCGCTCGAGCGCTCCCGCCGGGCCCTGGCGGAGCTGCGCATCGAGGGCATGCCCACCGTGGTCCCCTTCCACCGCGCGGTGGTCTCCGACCCCGCGTTCGCCCCGGAGGACGGCGCCCCGTTCACGGTGCACACCCGATGGATCGAGACCGGGTTCGAGAACACCATCCCGCCGTTCGAGGGCGTCCCGCAGGCCGCCCCCGAGGCCGAGGAGCGCCGGGCGATCGTCGTGGAGGTCTCGGGCAAGCGGCTCGAGGTCGTGCTGCCGGCGCTGCCCGGGGCGGCCAAGCCCAACGGGACCGCGGCCAAGCCGCGCAAGTCCCGCGCGGCGCGCGGCGGCGGCGCCGCCGCGGCGAGCGGCGACAGCCTGAGCTCCCCCATGCAGGGCACCATCGTGAAGATCGCGGTGGACAACGGGGACGAGGTGGCCGAGGGCGACCTCGTGCTCGTGCTCGAGGCCATGAAGATGGAGCAGCCGCTGACGGCGCACAAGTCGGGCACGGTCTCGGGTCTGTCCGTGAGCCCCGGGGACACCGTCTCGGCCGGCGCCGTCCTGGCCACCATCTCCTGACGCGGGCGGCCCGGCCCCGATGAGCACACGACCGACCGGCGCGCCCGGGCGCTGCCTCGTGGACCTCTCCGCCCAGGACCGGCTGCGCGGCGGTGCCCCGGCCCGGACGCCCCGGCTGCGGGTGCTCTGCTGCCCGCCCGCGGGCGCGGCCGCCGGCTACTGGCGGTTCCTGGTCCGGGAGGACGTGCACGTGCTCGGCGTGCAGTACCCGGGACGGGAGAACCGCTTCCGGGAGCCATCCGCGCCCTCGCTCACGGCGCTGGCCGCGGAGGCCGCCGAGGCCGTCGCCGCGGCCCCGTGGACCTCCTCTGGCGTCCCGCTCGTGGTCCTGGGCCACAGCATGGGCGCCTCGGTGGCGGCCGAGCTCGCCTCGCGGCTCGAGCACCGGGAGGGGATCCGGGTGGCGCTGCTGGCGCTGTCCGCGAAGACCGCCCCGGGTGCCGCGGACCCGCAGGACCCCGGGGACGAGGACCTGAGGACCGGGCTCGACCCGCAGGACCCCGGGGCGGACGCGGCGCTCGCCCGCTGGCTGCGGCGGCTGGGCGGCACCCCCGAGGCGGTCCTGGAGAACCCCGAGCTGCTGGCCCTGCAGCTGCCGGCCCTGCGCGCGGACCTGCGGCTCTCGGGGGCCCACGACCGGCTCCCGGCCCCGGTGCCGGCACCGCTGCTGCTGCTGCGCGGCACGGGCGACGGGTCCGTGGACGCCGCCGGCATGGACGCCTGGGGGCCGGTGGCCACCGGGCCCGTGCAGCGCCGGGAGTACCCGGGGGGCCACCACCCGCTCGCCGCGCACCGGGACCGGCTGCTCGAGGACCTCGAGGCACACGCCGCTCCCGGCCGGTCCCGGTGAGGCCTGCCCGGTGAGCCGGCCGCTGTGACGCGGTGCCCGCCGGCCGTGCCCGGCACGGTCGAGCTGTCGGTGCCGGGTGCCCCGGCGGACGTGCGGGTGGTACTCGCCCGTGTGGCCCCGCTGACCGGCTGGGCGGAGTCGGTCCGGGACTGTCTGGACGACGACGAACGAGCCCGCGCCGCGGCGCTGCGCTCCCCGGCCGACCGGCGGCGGTTCGTGGTGGCCCACTGCGTGCTGCGCCACGTGCTCGCCGCCCGGACCGGGGCGGATCCCGGCGCGCTGCGCCTGGGTCCACCCCGTCCCGTCCGCGGGCCCCGGCCCAAGCCGCGGCTCGAGGACCACGCGCTGCGCTTCTCCCTGTCGCACAGCGGCAGCCGGATCCTCGTGGCCACCGCCGAGCGCGAGGTGGGGGTCGACGTCGAGGGCCTCCAGGACCCGGTCGCCGCCGAGCAGGTGCTCCCCCTGCTGCACCCCGCCGAGATCGCCGCCGTGCGGAACCTGCCCGCCGCGGACCGGCCGGCGGCCGTGACGACGGTGTGGGCGCGCAAGGAGTCCCTGCTCAAGGCCATGGGCTCGGGGCTGTTCCGCGACCCCGCCGTCGACGAGGTCGGGGCGGGTCCCGTCCCGGAGCACCCCGTCGCGGGGTGGCGGATCCTGGATGTGCCCCTCCCACCGGACCCCGGCCCGGCCCCGTCGAACGCGCGGGCGGCGCTGACCGTCCACGTCCCCTCCGATCGGAGCTGACGACACCGGCACACCGCGGCCGGGGCCCGGGGCCGACCGCTGGGTCCCGGCCCACGACCGGCACCGCATACCACCACCGATGGACCGGATTTCTCCGTCCGGAGGTGGACGTCGGCAGCGGGCCCATCGGTCATCCTGGAATCCTGCAGGGCCGGCCGCCGGGGAGGGCGTCCGACGAGAGCGGCGACCGTCGCACCCGCCCCGTGCAGGGCTGCCGCGATCCCGGACCGGAGCACGTCCCGGTCCGCCGCTCACCGGCACCGGCCGCCACCACCGGCCGTGTGCTACCGCACATGCTTTCGGACCGGTTTTACCTATGTGACATGGGGTAACATCCCCGTCCACGCTCCGGTGCCGGTCGGTTCAGGGCTACGCTGATTTACGAATGGCGAATCCGGCGCCGGGGGTGCCGGACGATGCCGAGGAGGACCCACTGGGCCGCCGTGGTCGACACCCGCCACGCACCCGCCCTCCTCCCGACGCACGGGGAGTCACATGTCCACGCGCACACGCAGTCCGCAGCTTCTCGACGACCTGTCGAGGCGGGACGGTCCTGCAGGCGGGAGCCGCCTGACGCTCAGGAGCCCCCGCGACGACGGGTCCGTCCACCCGCAGCCGGAGGACTCCCCGGAGCCCGTGCTGCTCGAGCGGGATGCCGAGCTGGGCGCTCTCGCGGAGCTCGTCGATCGCGTGGCGGCCGGCCGGGGCGGGTTCGCCGTCGTCGCCGGGGAGGCCGGCATCGGCAAGAGCAGCCTTCTCGACGCGATGGTCGACGCCGTCCCGGCCGGGGTCCGCGTGCACCGGGGCCGCTGCGACAACCTCATCACCGCCCACCCGTTCGGGGCGCTGCGCGAGGCGTTCGAGGACACGAGCCCGGTCCTCCTCGCCGCCTTCGACCAGGGCGTCCTGCACGACGTCCTGTCCGCGGTGACGCACCTCCTCGAGGACGGGGCCCCGACGGTCGTGCTCGTGGAGGACGTGCAGTGGGCCGACGACGCGACCCTGGACGTGCTGGCCTACCTCGTGCGCCGGCTCGACCACCTGCGGACCCTCCTCATCGCCTCCTACCGGGACGACGAGGTGGGCCGGGACCATCCGGTGCACCGCCTCCTCGCGGCCCCCACGGCGGCACCTGCCACCTGGTTGCACCCGGGCCCACTCAGCCTCGAGGCGGTCCAGCGCCTGTCCGGCGAGCGTGCCCGCGAGGCCCGGCGCCTGCACGAGGTGACCGGGGGCAACCCCTTCTACGTCACCGAGGTGCTCGCCGTGCCGGCCGACGCCTCGGTTCCGGAGACGCTCTCGGCAGCCGTGGCGGCCCGGCTCCAGCAGCTCTCCGCACCGGTCCGGCGGGCGACGGAGCGGATCTCGGTGTGGCCCGGCCTGCTCGAGTTCGAGCTGGCGGAGGAGCTGCTGGGCGAGGACTTCGCCGCGCTGGCCGAGGCCGAGGAACACGGGATCCTCTGCGCCGAGGACTGCGGCGTGCGGTTCCGGCACGAGATCGCGCGGATGGCCACCGAGGCCTCGTTGAGCGGGCTGCAGAGGCGGCAGCTCCAGCGCGACGTGACCGAGCTGCTCAAGCGGCGGGGCGAGGGGCACCTGCCGCGGCTGGTCCACCACGCCATCCGGTGCCACGACACGGCGACGGTCGTCGAGTTCGCCCCCCGTGCCGGAGAGCTGTCCGCCAAGGCGGGCGCCCACCGGCAGGCGCTGGACTTCTACCAGGCCGCCCTGCAGCACGAGATCCTGCTGTCCGACGCCCAGCTGGCCGCCGTCCTCGACGCCTACGCCTGGGAGCTCTACAGCGCCCACCAGATCGGCCAGGCCCTGGAGCACTCCTGCCGGGCAGTGGAGCTGTTCCACTCGCTCGGCGACGAGCCCGGCGAGGCCAGAGCCCTGATCCGCCGCGGCCGGCAGCTGTTCCTCGCCGGCAACCCGCCGGAGGCCCGAGCCTGTGCTTCCCGTGCCGTCGAGCTCACCGAGGGACGTGACCCGGCCGCCGCGGCGGAGGCGCTCGCCTGCCTGGGCATGCTGCTCTCGCTGGGGGGCTCCCACGAGGAGGCCGTGCGGACACTGCGCGCCGCGTGGGCGCGGGCCGAGACGAGCGGCCGTCCGGACGTGGTCGCGCTGTGCCTCATCTACCTGACGCTGTGCGACCCGGAACCCACCCTCGAGAAGCGCCTCGACGCCCTGCGCCACAGCATGGAGACAGCACGCAGCGCCGGCGCGCTGGAGCCGCTGGCCCGCGGCTACGCCAAGACCGCCGAGCAGCTGTACCGGTACGGCCTCTACCGCGAGCTCGACGCACACCTGGACGAGGGACTGCCGTCCGTCCGGGACTGGGGGTTCTGGCCGGACGCGTACAACCTGGAGGTCCACCACGCCCTGCTGCAGCAGCGGAAGGGGGACTGGCGATCGGCCCTCCGCGAGCTCGACGGTCTCATCGAGGGTTCCGCCGATCCTGGTGTGCTCGCCCTCTACTCCCTGCCCAGCCGGGCCCGGCTCCACGCCCGCCTGGGCCGGCAGGACGTCCGCGAGGTGCTGGTCAGCAGTTGGCAGCGGGCCCTCGTGCAACGCAATCTCACCGCGCTGGGGCTCGCGGGTGCCGCCCTGGTGGAGTGGGCCTGGCTGGCCGGTCAGCCGGGCGAGGCGGAGCAGGTGCTCGAGGGATGGTCGCAGCACGCCTCCCGGCCGGGTGCGGGACCGATCGACGCAGAGATCCGGCGCTACGCGCTCCGGGCCGGCGTGGACGTCCCCCCGTCACCGCCGTCGGCGGACCGCCCGCCGAGCCCGTGGGAGCTGGGGGTGGCCAGGGACTGGCGGGGCGCCGCGGCGGCGTGGCGCCGTGCCGGCGATCCCTACGAGGAGGCGCTCGAGCTCGCCGAGTCGGGCGATCCGGACGCCACCCTGCGTGCGTTCGACATGCTCACCGAGCTGGACGCCGGTCCGGCCGCGCGGTGGGTCCATCGCCGTCTGCGCGACCTGGGGGTGCGCACCATCCCCCGTGGCCCCACCCGCCGCACCCGGGACAACCCCGCCGGTCTGACCGACCGTCAGCTCGAGGTCGTCCAGCTGATCGGTGCGGGCCTGACGAACTCGGAGATCGCCGGGCGGCTCATGGTCTCCGTCCGCACGGTCGACCACCACGTCTCCTCGGTCCTCGACAAGCTGGGCGTCAGCACGCGCCGGCAGGCGGCGCTGGCCACGCGCTCGTGGCCGCGCCCTCAGCACGGGGCGGTCTGAACGGCCCACCGCGTGCCGGCCGCGTGCGGTGCGCCCGCGGCCGGCATCACCGGAACGCCCCGGCCGGCGCAGGCACGCCCCGGTGCGCAGCAGCAGCGCAGGCGCCCGACAGCGCCTCGGTGACCAGGCCGGCGAGGACGCCGGGGTCGGTGAGGTAGACGTCGTGACGACCGGCCACCCGGTGCACCGGCCTCTCGCCGAGCCGCGCCAGCTCGGCGGCGGCGGCCCGCACCGGCTCGCTCGGCTCGTCGCCGATCGCCACGGTCACCGGGCACGAGCGCAGGCCGTCGGTGAACGTCGTCCACGCGATCGCCGGCTCGTCCAGCACCATCGCCTCGGCGTTGACGCGGACCCGCGCGAAGTCGGGGTCGTCGATGCTGACGGGCGCACCGGCGGCGGCGCCGAGCAGCAGCGCCTGCGCACCGATGAAGTCGTGGGGGTGCTCGGCCAGGTGCGCGGTCATCGGCAGGAGCAGGTGCGACGTGTCCTCGCGCCCGTCCGGGGCCAGTCCGGCGACCGACGGCTCCCACACCACCGCGTGCCGGACGCACTCCGGGTGCTGCTCGGCGAGCTTGACGGCGATGATGCCGCCCGAGTCCACTCCCACGAGCACCGCCGGGGAGAGGCAGAACAACCGGAGCAGGGCCGCGGCGTCCTCCGCGTGCTGGGCCGCCCCGCTGCCCGGCCAGGCGTCCCGCCCGGAGTGGCCGGTCCCCCGCCGGTCGTAGACGAGCACCTGGAAGCCGGCGGCGGCCAGCGCCTGGGCCAGGGCTCCCAGCATCCCCGCGTCCTGTCCGGCACCGTGGATCAGCAGCAGCGCCGGGCCGTGCCCGCGCCGCTCCACGAAGAAGACGGTGCCGTTGGCCTCCACCACCCCCGATCGGGGAACAGCGCTGCTCATGGTCGCCGGCGCGGCGGAGACCGGGCAGGACGGACACGACGACCCTCCGTGCGACGAGCGGCCCGCCCGGGGCCGCCAGCTCGCGAACTTCGGGGGCGACGGGGTGTCGTGCTGCGGTGGACGGGGTTCCTCGCTCACGGCATCGGAGTCCGGCATGACGTCTCCTCGGGTCACGGGGCCTGTGTCGCGGAAGTCGGCACCTGCCCTGACAGCGTGCACCCCGTGCCGACCTGCGGACATGGGTGAGCGCTGCCCAGAAGTGCGTCCGGGGTGCCCATCCGCCCGTCGAGGGCACCCGCTGGGAACGCGTGGCCTTCCCGCACGTGGGCACCGGCCGGGCCGGCGGCCGCGCCGCGCGGTGGTTGCCCGTGCCGTCTGCCGCGGCTGCGGCCCGGATCGTGACCGGCTCGCCGCGACCGCCCCGGGAGTCGAGATCCATGGGCGGCGCCGGCAGGGACACGCCGTCCCCGAGATGGGTGGGTGCACTGCGCCAGATAGGCGCTCGTCGCCCATGTTCACGATCGCGTCGGCCGCCACCATGAAGACAGCCATCGCCTCCGGGTCGGCTGGGAAGGTGTCGGCCGAGCCCCACCGTTCAGGGACTCCTGCCGTGAGGGGGCTCACCGATGTCGATCCGATCCGCTGCCTCGGGCCGTCCGCACGGACCGCGCGCACCGCAAGAGAACGAGGAAGACCATGTCCATCATCAAGGCTCCGCACCTGTTCAACGAGCAGAGTCTGTTCGTCGACCTGGAGGGCGTGCTGGGCCGCCGCCTCTACCTGAAGATCGAGGGGTTCAACTTCGCGGGCTCGATCAAGCTCAAGCCCGCCCGGGAGATGGTCGAGCGGGCCGAGCAGGAGGGGCGGGTCGGTCCCGGCTCCGTGCTCGTGGAGTCCTCGTCGGGAAACCTCGGCGTGGCGCTCAGCATGATCGCCGCCAGCAAGGGCTACAGCTTCGTGTGCGTGATCGACCCACGCTGCAACCCCGCGACCCGGCAGCTCATGGAGTCCCTCGGGGCGCAGGTCGACCTGGTCACCGAGCCGGATCCCGTCGACGGCTTCCTCGGGTCCCGGCTCCACCACGTCCAGCGGCTGTGCGCGTCCGACGATCGGTACGTCTGGCTCAACCAGTACACGAGCCCCGGCAACTGGGGCGCGCACTACCGCTGGACCGCCCCCGAGATCGACGCCCAGTTCCCCGAGCTCGACGTGCTGTTCGTCGGAGCAGGAACCACCGGCACCCTGATGGGCTGCGCGCGGTACTTCCGCGAGCACCGCCCGGACGTCCGGATCGTCGCGGTGGACGCCGCCGGTTCGGTCTCCTTCGGCGGCGCTCCGGCCACCCGGCTGATCCCGGGACTCGGCATGAGCGTGCGGCCGCCCCAGCTCGACGAGTCCTTCGTCGACGACGTGGTGCTCGTCGAGGAGCTGGACACGGTGCGCGCCTGCCACCGCCTGGCCGGGCGGGGGTTCCTGCTCGGCGGCTCCAGCGGGACCGTGGTGCACGGCGCCATGACGTGGCTCGCGGACCACCACGCCCAGGACGCCACCGCCGTGGCCGTCTCGCCCGACCTGGGCCGCCCGTACCTGGACACCATCTACCAGCCGGACTGGGTCCTCGACCACTTCGGGGCCGAGGCCCTCGCCGGCTCGGACGGGACGGCCGGTCCGGGCCGGCGCTCCGCCCCGGGGGCAGAGCCCCGTCCACGAGAAGCCGCACCGGCGACCGACCGCGTGGCCGCCGCCGCGCCGAGGAGTGCCTCGCAGTGAAGAACCTCGCCGACACGCTGCCGATGTCTCCGGTGGCCACGACTCCCACGATGACCACGGCTCCCCCGGCTCCCCCGACGACCGACCTGCCGACCGCACCGGCCCCCGTGGCGCCCGGCGCCGACGCTCCGCTCGAGCGCCGGCTGGCAGATCTTCTCGCCTCCGCGGCCCAGCGGGCCGACGTCCCCGTGGATGCCCACTTCTTCGACGACCTGGGACTGGACTCGCTGGTCATGGCGAAGTTCTGCGCCCGGGTGCGCAAGCAGCCGGACCTGCCGGCGGTGTCCATGAAGGACATCTACCTGCAGCCGACCATCGCGGCGCTGGCCGGATCCCTGACACCGTCGGGGCCGGCGCAGGAGCGGCTGTCCGAGATCCTGTCCGAGGTGCTGTCCGGGGTGCTGGGCGGGCAGCAGGTGCCGGCGGACGCGAACTTCTTCGACGACCTGGGCGCGGACTCGCTGGTCATGGCGAAGTTCTGCGCCCGGGTGCGCAAGCACCCGGACCTGCCGGCGGTGTCCATGAAGGACATCTACGGCAACCCGACCCTCTCCGCGCTCGCGGCCGCCCTGCACGACCCCGCCCAGCCGGACCAGCCGCAGGAGCCCTCACCGCTCCCGGCGTCCGTGCCGGGGACGCCACCGCCCATGGACGCGCGGACGTGGGAGATCATCACCTGCGGCGTCCTGCAGGTGCTCGTCTACCTCGGCTACTGCCTGCTCGCCGGCGGCCTCGCGGTCGTGGGATACCTGTGGGTGTTCCCGGAGGCGGGACCGGGCAACCACCACTGGCTGGGCCACGGGATGAGCCTGTGGGAGCTCTACCTGCGGTCGGTGGCCTTCGGCGCGGCGTCGTTCCTGCTGCTGTGCCTGCTGCCGGTGGCCGGGAAGTGGATCCTCGTCGGGCGCTTCCGGCCCCGGGAGATCCGCATCTGGAGCCTGGCCTACTTCCGGTTCTGGCTGGTCAAGACCCTGATGCGCACCTCGCCCCTCGCGCTGATGACCGGTTCCCCGCTGACGCCCCTCTACCTGAGGGCCATGGGGGCCAGAGTGGGCCGCAACGTGACGGTCCTGACCGCCCGGCTGCCGGTCTGCACCGACCTGCTCACGATCGGGGACGGAACGGTCATCCGCAAGGACGTGGTCGCCAACGGCTACCGCGCCCACGGCGGCGTCATCCAGACCGGCGCCGTGACGCTGGGCCGGGACGTGATCGTGGGCGAGGGCAGCGTCCTGGACATCGGCACGACGATGGGGGACGGCTCCCAGCTGGGACACCGGTCCACCCTGTACACCGGCCAGGTCGTGCCCGCGGGCGAGCGCTGGCACGGGTCCCCGGGCCGGCGCACGGAGCTGGACCTCGGCACGATTCCCGCCGCACCCTACCGGCCGTGGCGGCGAGCGGTGTACGCGGTGTCGCAGCTCGTGGCCACCCTCGCGCTGGGCCGGATCATGGTGGGACTGACGATGATCCTGGCCGTCCTGGCGTTCCCGCGCGTGGCGGCGCTGCTGGAGGACCATCCGTTCGCGTTCACCGACTGGATCTTCTACGCCGACGCCGTCGCCTTCGCCGGCATCGGGGTCTTCGGCAGCACGCTCGTGATGCTGGTGGTCATGACCACCGTTCCGCGGCTGCTCCGGCACGCGCTGCAGCCCGGCACGGTGTATCCGCTGTTCGGACTGCGGCACGCGGCGGAGCGGACGATCGAGCGGCTGACCAACAACCCGGGGCTCGGGACGCTGTTCGGGGACAGCTCGTACGTCGTGCACTTCGTGCGGGCCCTCGGATACCGCCAGCCGAACCTCCAGCAGACCGGCTCGAACCTGGGCACGCTGTTCAAGCACGACAACCCGTTCCTCACCACGATCGGCACCGGCACGATGATCGCCGACGGGGTGTCGTTCATGAACACCGACTACTCGGCGACGTCGTTCACGGTCTCCCGGGCGGAGCTCGGCGCGCACAGCTTCCTCGGCAACTTCGTGCTCTACCCGGCCGGGGCCAGGACGGGGGCGAACTGTCTGCTCGCCACCAAGGTCATGGTCCCCGTCGACGGGCCGGTGCGCGAGAACGTGGGCCTGCTCGGGTCACCGGCGTTCGAGATCCCCCGCTCGGTCCTGCGGGACGCCCCGCTGGAGGAGCACGCGGACCCCGACCGCTTCCGCCGGGTCCTGTCGGCCAAGAACCGGCACAACCTGCGCACCATGGCCCTGTTCCTGCTGGTGCGGTGGTTCAACGCCTCACTGGCCATGATCGTCGCCCTCGCAGCCGTCGAGCTGTCCGACCGGTTCGGCTTCCTGGCCTTCTCCGCGTCGTTCGTCGTGATGCTCCTGATCGGCCTGCTGGTGCCCATCGGCATCGAGCACGTGGTGACGCGGTCCCGGGCGCTCCGGCCCCAGCTCTGCTCCATCTACCACCCCTACTTCTGGTGGCACGAGCGGTACTGGAAGCTGCAGACCCAGGCCCTGCGCATGTCCATGCTCAACGGGACGCCGTTCAAGCCCCTGATCTGGCGGATGCTGGGCGTGCGGATCGGCAGCAGGGTCTTCGACGACGGCTGCTCGATCCCCGAGCGGAGCCTGGTGACGATCGGCTCCCGCTGCACGCTGAACACCGGCACCAACATCCAGAGCCACTCCCAGGAGGACGGGATGTTCAAGTCCGACCACGACGTCGTCGGCGACGACGTCACCCTCGGCGTCGGCGCCCTCGTCCACTACGGCGTCACCGCCGAGGACGGCGTCGTCGTCGCCACCGACTCCTTCGTGATGAAGGGGACGACGCTGACCCGAGGATCCCTGTGGGGCGGCAACCCGGCCCTCGAGGCCCGGGCCGCCACCACGTCCCCCGTCACCGCGGAAAGGCACAGGTCATGACCACCACCTCCGAGCCCGTCTGCCGGGTCGCCGGCCGGATCGCGCCGGACCCGGCCGCCGGCCGGACCGCCCCGCAGGTGTCCACGCCCACGCGGATCCCCCGATGGACCCAGGACCCCCGCACGGGACAGGAGCAGGTCGAGGTGACCGTGCCCGAGGACCTGCGCAGCGCCGTGCAGACCCTGGCCCGTGACTGGGAGGCGACACCCGGGGCGATCTGGCTGGCGGCGCACGCGAGGGTGCTCCAGGCCCTGTCCGGCGAGACGGAGGTCACCACCGGGTGCCGGGACGCGGCGGACACCTGGCCGTGCGACCTCGACCTCGGCCGACGCTCCTGGCGGGACCTTGTCGGCCAGGCGCACGCCCGGCTGAACGGGAGGCGGGACCGGCCGGACTCCCCGGGGTACGAAGTGGTCTTCGCCGCCCACCAGGACGCCGGTCCCGGGCTGCCGGAGGGCACCGTCCTCGGCGTGTCGCTCCAGGCCGTCGCCGGGGGCGAGTCGCTCCGCCTGCGGTACCGTCTGGACGTCCTCGACGCCGGTGCCGCCCGCAGGATCGCCGGGTACCATCTGGCCGCGCTCCGCCACCTGGTCGCCCGCCCCGGGGCGGATCCCGGCGACGCCGACCTGGTCGATCCGGCGGAACGGCGCCTCCAGCTGGATCGGCTGGCCGGACCCGTGCGGCCCCGGCCCCGGCGCCGCTTCCACGAACTGTTCGAGGAGCGCGTCCGGCGGCATCCCGAGCGCATCGCGGCCGTCCAGGACACTCGGGAGTGGACGTATGCGGAGCTGAACGCCCGCGCCAACAGGGTGGCCCGCGCACTGCTCGCGCGCGGGCTGCGGGCCGAGGACGTCGTGGCGGTCGTCGCCGAACGGGACCTGGAGTGGATGGCCGCCGTCATCGGCATCCTCAAGGCCGGTGGCGCGTACCTGCCGCTGGAACCCCGCTTCCCGCCCGACCGGATCGCCAGGACGCTCACCCGGGCCGGGTGCCGGACGGTGCTCACCGAGCAGGGCAGCACCGCCTCGCTGGACGCAGCGCTCGCGGAGGCCCCGTCCGTGTCGACGATCCTCCTGGAGGACGTCGAGGCCGAGGGGCACGCCGACCACGACCTGGGGATGCCGGTGCGTCCCGACCAGCTCGCCTACGTCTACTTCACCTCGGGTTCCACGGGAGAGCCGAAGGGCGCGATGTGCGAGCACGACGGGATGGTGAACCACCTGTACGCCAAGATCGAGGACCTCGGGATCCGCTCCGGCGACGTCGTCGCCCAGACCGCCCCCCAGTGCTTCGACATCTCGCTGTGGCAGCTGGTCTCGGCCCTGGTCGTCGGCGGCCGCACCCTCATCGTGGGGCAGGACCGGGTCCTCGACGTCGAGCGGTTCGTCGACACGGTGGACCAGGGCGGGGTCGCCGTCCTCCAGGTGGTCCCGTCCTACCTGGACGCGGTGGTGGCCTACCTGGAGGACAGACCCCGCGCCCTGCCCAACCTCCGCTGCGTCTCGGCGACCGGGGAGGCCCTCCGGCAGGAGCTGGTCCGCCGCTGGTTCGACGTGCTGCCCGACGTCAAGCTCGTCAACGCCTACGGGCTGACGGAGACCTCGGACGACACGAACCACGAGGTGATGAGCGCCGTCCCCGCGGGCGATCACGTGCCGCTGGGCCGGCCGGTCCCGAACGTCCGGATCCACCTGCTCGACGAACGGCAGCGGCTCGTGCCGCTCGGGGCACCGGGCGAGATCGCCTTCTCGGGGGTGTGCGTGGGCCGTGGGTACATCAACGACCCGGAACGGACGGCCCAGGCCTACTCCGCCGACCCGTACGTGGAGGGAGCGCGGCTCTACCGGGCGGGCGACTACGGACGGTGGTCGCCGGACGGCAAGCTGGTGTACCTGGGCCGGCGGGACCACCAGGTCAAGATCTCCGGGTTCCGCATCGAGGTCGGCGAGATCGAGAACGCCCTCCTGAGGGTCCCCGGGGTGCGCGACGGGGCGGTCGTCGTCGCTGAGCGCCCGGACCGGGGCCGCCACCTGGTGGCCTTCTACCACGCGCCCGAACCGCTGGACACCGGCGCGCTGCGCGAACGGCTCGCGCAGTCGCTGCCCCGGTACATGGTGCCGCAGGTGGTCCACTGGCAACCGGCCCTCCCGCTGACGGCCAACGGCAAGATCGACCGCAGGCGCCTCACCGCGCTGGCCGCGGAGCTCGAGCTCGAGGGCGGTTCCCGCGACGCTCCGCGCACCCCCACCGAACGCTGGCTGGCAGCGGCGTGGGCGCGCGTGCTCGCCGTGCCGGAGGACAGGATCGACCGCCGGGACCACTTCTTCGACCTCGGGGGCTCCTCGCTCACCGCCGTCCGGCTCGCCATCGCCCTGGACCGGAAGGTCTCGCTCAAGGACCTCGTCAGCCACCCGGTCCTCACCGACCTCGCCACGGAGCTGGACGCCAGGTCCGCCGCGCACGACGTACCCGCCCGACCGTGACCGCACCGGAAGGAACCACCATGACCGCGAACTCCGCCACCTCCCGCACCTCCGCCCCGACGGAGCTCGACGTCGACGTGCGGCCGGGGGCACCGCCCAGGATCCTGCTCCCTCCCCCGGGCGACGCGGTGGCCTGGGCCCGGCAGCACCGGGACGCGCTGCGGGCGGCCGTCACTCGGCACGGGGCCGTCCTCGTGCGCGGCCTCGGGCTGTCGGACCCCGCGCAGATCGAGGCCGTCTTCCGGTCCCTCAGCCCCGAGCTGATGACCGAGCGGGAGGCCTTCGCCGCCCGCAGGTCCTGGGCGCCCGGTGTGTACTCCTCGGCCACCTGGCCGGCCAACCAGCCCATGTGCATGCACCACGAGCTGAGCTACACGCTCCACGCCCCCGGGCTGATGCTCTTCGCCTGCCGCACCGCCCCGGCCGCCGGCGGCGTGACCGGCGTCGCCGACTCGCGGGCGGTGCTCCGCGACCTGCCCGCGGACCTGGTCGCACGGTTCGAGCGCGACGGCTGGATGCTGATCCGCGCCTACAACGACGAGATCGGCGCCTCCGTCGCCGATGCCTTCGGCACCGACGACCCCGCAGCGGTCGAGCGCTACTGCGCGGCCAACCGGATCGAGCTCGAGTGGCAGCCCGACGGCGGACTGCGGACGCGCCAGCGCCGCGCCGCCGTCGTCCGCCACCCCGTCACCGGGGAGCGATGCTGGTTCAACCAGGTGGCCTTCCTCAGCGAGTGGACGATGGAGCCGGAGGTCCGCGAGTACCTCGTCGACGTGTACGAGGAGGACGGCCTGCCGTTCCGGACGGCGTTCGGCAGCGGCGAGCCGATCGGCGAGGACGTCGTGGCCATGCTGAACGAGATCTACGAGTCCCACACGCTGCGCGAGCCGTGGCGTGCCGGGGACCTGATGCTCGTGGACAACGTGCGGACGGCGCACAGCCGCGAGCCCTACGAGGGCGAGCGGGAGATCCTCGTCGCCATGAGCGACCCGGTGTCGCTCCAGGACACGACCTCGAAGGAGCAGGGACCATGGCGCTGACCGCCGGGCCGAACACCGACCGGGTGCAGGACGCCCCGGAGCAGCGACCCACCATCCCGTCCTTCGCGGTCATCTCCGGCGCGGAGGTCGACCGGGCGCTGCAGGGACACCGGGCAGAGATCGTCGCCCTGGTGGAGGACACCTACCGTCTGCACGGTGCCGGGCAGACGGTCAACCCGCCGTCCTACTTCCTGCGGTTCCCGGACCGCCCGACGAGCCGGATCATCGCGCTGCCCGCCTCCCTGGGCGGACCCGGTGGCGTGGACGGCCTGAAGTGGATCTCCAGCTTCCCGACCAACGTGGAGTCCGGCATCCCGAGGGCCTCGGCGGTGCTGATCCTCAACGACCCCCGGACGGGCTACCCGTTCGCGTGCCTGGAGAGCTCCATCATCAGCGCCTCCCGGACCGCCGCCTCGGCGGTCCTGGCCGCGGACTGGCTGAGCCGCACGCGCGGCCGCCCCACCCGGGTGGGCTTCTTCGGCGTCGGGCTCATCGCCCGCTTCGTGCACGCGTTCCTGGCGGACACCGGGTGGGACGTCGAGGAGGTGGGGGTCTTCGACCTGCTGCCCGGCAGCTGCGAGGGCTTCCGCGGCTACCTCGAACGCTCCGCACCCGGCAGCACGATCACCGTCCACGAGGACGCCGAGTCGTTGATCCGCTCCAGCGACCTGGTCGTGTTCGCGACGACGGCGGGAGAGCCGCACGTCACCGATCCCTCGTGGTTCGCGCACCACCCGCTCGTGCTCCACATCTCGCTGCGCGACCTCGCGCCCGAGGTGATCCTGGCCGCCACGAACGTCGTGGACGACGTGGAGCACTGCCTGAAGGCCCAGACCTCGGTGCACCTGACCGAGCAGCGCACCGGCTCGCGGGACTTCCTCGCCGGGACGCTCCACGACGTCATGACCGGCGCCGTGGAGGTGCCCGCGGACCGGACGGTGGTCTTCTCGCCGTTCGGCCTGGGCGTGCTCGACCTCGCGGTGGGCAAGCACGTCTACGACACGCTCGCCGGCACCGGTGGTCTGCACACGATCGACTCCTTCTTCCACGAGGTCCGTCGCTACGGGTGACCCCGGAGCCCCGAGGGAGCGGCGTCGGCACCGACCGCCCGGCGGTCACGGCCCGGCGGTCACGACCCGGTGGTGACCGCCCGCCGTCCGCCGCGGCCGGCGGAGCTGTCCGGCGTTCCAGGATGTGAGACGGAGGACCGGCATCCGGACGTCGGCACGTAGCATCGGGATCTTGTCCCCGTCCGTTGCTACGACCGAGGTTTCCCCATGTCCTCTTCGGTGACCGGGCAGGACGCCACCGGCGCGTCCGCCCCCTCCCTCCCCCTGTCCGACCGTGTGCCCCGCAGCCGGGTGATCCTCGCGTCCCTCGTGGGCACCACGATCGAGTTCTACGACTTCTACGTCTACGCCACCGCGGCCGTGGCCGTGTTCCCCGCCCTGTTCTTCGCGGGCGAGGACGAGACGGCCAAGCTGCTCGCCTCCATGGCGACCTTCGCCGCGGCCTTCGTCGCGCGCCCCATCGGTTCCGTGGTCTTCGGCCACTTCGGCGACCGCATCGGCCGCAAGGCCACCCTGATCGGCGCCCTGCTGACCATGGGCGTCGCCACGTTCCTCATCGGGCTGCTGCCCACCTACTACTCGATCGGCATCTGGGCCCCGCTCATCCTGACGATCCTGCGCTTCTGCCAGGGCCTGGGGCTGGGCGGCGAGTGGTCCGGCGCGGCCCTGCTGGCCACCGAGTACGCCGAGGAGGGCAAGCGGGCGCGCGCCGCCATGTGGCCGCAGCTCGGCGCCCCGTTCGGGTTCATCCTGGCCAACGGCTTCTTCCTGGTGCTGACCCTCGTGATGGGCTTCGTCTCGGTCGCCGACCAGGGCACCGACCACCCGTTCCTCACCTGGGGCTGGCGCATCCCATTCCTGGCCTCCGTGGTGATGGTGGTCCTCGGTCTGTGGGTGCGGTTCAAGCTCGAGGAGACCCCGGTCTTCCAGAAGGCCCTGGACCAGGGCGAGAAGGTCCAGGCCCCGGTGGTCGAGGCCTTCCGGAGCTCCTGGCTGCAGATCGTGCAGGGCACGTTCATCATGCTGGCCACCTACATGCTCTTCTACCTCATGACCGCCTGGATCCTCTCCTACGGCATCGGCAGGCCCGAGAACGGCGGCCTCGGCATCCCGTACCGGGACTTCCTCGTGCTGCAGCTGCTCTCCGTCCTCCTGTTCGCCGCGATGGTGCCCGTCTCCGGGTGGGTGGCCGACCGCTACGGCCGGCGCAGCTCGCAGCTGGTCATCACCTCGGCCATCCTGGTCTTCGGCCTGAGCTTCGGCCTGTTGATGAACCCGGCCGCCGTCGGCACCGGCGAGGACGTCAGCATGCTCCGCGTGCTGTTCTTCCTCACGGTGGGCATGACCCTGATGGGCCTGACCTTCGGCTCGATGTCCGCGATCCTGCCCGAGCTGTTCCCCACGAACGTGCGCTACACCGGCTCCGGCGTCGCGTACAACGTGGCCTCCATCCTCGGCGCGGCCATCACCCCGTACGTGGCCGTCTCCCTCAACGCGAGCTTCGGCGTGGGCTCCGTGGGGCTCTACCTGGCCTTCGGCGCCGTGCTGACCCTCGTGGCGCTCTGGTTCTCCCCCGAGACCAAGGACGTCGACATGGCGCACGTCGTCACCCGCCGCTGACCCGCGGACACGCAGGCACGCGAACGGCCGCATCCCGGACGGGATGCGGCCGTTCGCGTGCGCGGAGCCGGCTCAGATGTGCACGTGCAGGCGCCGGGCGGCCTCCGAGATCGAGCCCGTGAGGGACGGGTAGATGGTGAAGGTGTCGGCGAGGTCGTCGACGTGCAGCTTGTGCGTGACGGCCAGGGAGATCGGGAAGATCAGCTCGGAGGCGCGGGGGCCCACCACCACGCCGCCGATCACGGTCCCGGAGCCCTTGCGGGAGAAGATCTTCACGAAGCCGTCCTCGACCGCCATCATCTTGGCCCGCGGGTTCGTGGACAGCTTCAGCATGATGGTGTCCGCCTGGTAGGTGCCGTCCTCGATGGACTTCTCGCTCACGCCCACGGAGGCGATCTCCGGCGAGGTGAAGATGTTGGAGGCCACCAGGTGGGTGCGCAGCGGCTTCACGGCGTCGCCCATGAGGTGCGCCACGGCGATCCGGCCCTGCATGGCCGCCACCGAGGCGAGCGGGAGCACGCCCGTGCAGTCGCCCACCGCGTAGACGCCCGGCACGGTGGTGCGGGAGACGCCGTCCACCTTGATGTGCCCGGACTCGGAACGGGCCACCCCGACCTCCTCGAGGCCGAGGTCGTCGGTGGCGGGGATCGCGCCGACGGCCAGCAGGCAGTGCGAGCCGGCGATCTTCCGCCCGTCCGAGAGGGTCGCGACCACGCCGTTCTCGGTGCGCTCCACGGAGTCGGCGCGGGAGCGGTTGAGCACGTTCATGCCGCGCCGCTCGAAGACGTTCTCGAGCACGGCCGCCGCGTCCTGGTCCTCCCCGGGCAGCACCTGGTCCCGGGAGGACACGAGGGTGACCTCGGCTCCGAGGCCTCGGTACGCCGAGGCGAACTCCGCGCCGGTCACGCCGGAGCCGACCACGATCATGTGCTCGGGGACGTCCGTGAGGTGGTAGACCTGCTTCCAGTTGAAGATCCGCTCCCCGTCCGGCTTGGCGGTGGGCAGCTCGCGCGGGAGGGACCCGACGGCGAGCATCACGGCCTGCGCGTCCAGGGTGTACTCCAGCCCGTCCTCGGTGGTGACCTGCACGCTGGTGGGGCTGAGCAGCCGACCGGTGCCGGCGATCACGCGCACGCCCGCCCGTTCGAGACCGCGCTTGATGTCCCGGGACTGGGACGCGGCCAGGCGCAGGAGGCGGGTGTTGACCTTCTCCAGGTCCACGCCGAGGTGGTTGATCTCGTCGCCGTCCATGCTCCCGCCCTGCACGTGCACCCCGAGGTCCGCGGCCTCGGCGAAGCGCGTCATGGCGTCGGCCGAGGCGATCAGCGTCTTGGAGGGGACCACGTCCGTGAGCACCGCCGAACCGCCCAGGCCCTGCTGCTCGATGATGGTCACGTCCGCCCCGAGGCTGGCCGCGACGAGGGCCGCCTCGTAGCCGCCGGGACCGCCCCCGATGATGACGAGCTTCTGGATGGAGAATTCGCTGTGTGCAGTCACCCGGCCATTCTTGCAGGTGCTGCTCGGGCGCGGGAACCGGCCCCGCCGCGCCGGGCGGGCGGGGCCGGGACCATGCGGTAGTTTTGGCCGCGTGGACACAGAGCACAGCGCCGACCCCTTCGACCTCGCCCAGGAGGCCGCGGACGCGCTCCGCCGTGCCACCGGGGTGGACACGCACGAGATCGCCCTGACCCTCGGCTCCGGCTGGGGGCAGGCCGCCGAGCTGATCGGCGAGACCGTCGCCGAGGTCCCCGCCACGCAGATCCCCGGGTTCAGCCCGCCCGCCCTCGAGGGCCACGTGGGCACCCTGCGCTCGGTGCGCACGGCCACGGGCCGCCACGCCCTGGTCATCGGCGCCCGCACCCACTACTACGAGGGCCGGGGCGTGCGCCCCGTGGTCCACGGGGTGCGCACCGCGGCGGCCGCCGGGGCGCGCACCATGATCCTGACCAACGGCTGCGGCGGACTGAACCCGTCGTGGGGCCCGGGCACCCCGGTGCTCATCAGCGACCACCTCAATCTCACCGGCCGGTCCCCGCTCGAGGGCGCCACGTTCGTGGACCTCACCGACCTGTACTCGCCGCGGCTGCGGGACCTGGCCCGCGGCGTGGACCCCACCCTCGAGGAGGGCGTCTACGCGCAGTTCCCCGGCCCGCACTACGAGACGCCGGCCGAGGTGCGGATGGCGGGGGGGCTCGGCGCGGACCTCGTCGGAATGTCCACCGCCCTCGAGGCCATCGCCGCACGGCACGCGGGCATGGAGGTCTTCGGGATCTCCCTGGTGACCAACCAGGCGGCCGGCATCTCCGCGACCCCGCTCTCCCACGAGGAGGTCCTCGAGGCCGGGCAGGCCGCCGGCGCCCGGATCTCCGACCTGCTCGCCCGCATCGTCGCCCAGCTCTGACCGGCCCCGGACCCGGCGGCAGCCCGGGCCCGGCACCCCGGCGCACCGGACACCCCCAGGAGGCCACGCCATGACCACCGGATCCCCCGCCGAGCCCGACCTGCTCGAGGCCGCCCGCGCGTGGGGGGCCGCCGACCCGGACCCGGTGACCCGCGCCGAGCTCGCGGATCTCGTCGAGGCCGCCGGGGGCGGCGACCCCGCCGCCCGGGCGGAGCTGGCCGACCGGTTCTCGGGCACCCTCCAGTTCGGCACGGCGGGGCTGCGGGCGGCCATGGGCGCCGGGCCCATGCGGATGAACCGGGTGGTAGTGCTGCGCGCCGCCGCGGGGCTGGCCGCGCACGTCCTGTCCGCGGACGCCGCGGCGGGTGCCGGCCGGCGTCCCCGCGCGGTGGTCGGCTACGACGCCCGCATCTCCTCCGACGTCTTCGCCCGGGACACCGCCGCGGTGTTCACGGCCGCCGGGATCGAGACGCTGCTGATGCCCTCGGCCCTGCCCACCCCCGTGCTCGCGTGGGCGGTGCGGGCGCTCGAGGCCGAGGTGGGCGTCATGGTCACCGCCAGCCACAACCCGCCGGCGGACAACGGGTACAAGGTCTACCTCGGCGGCCGGGCCGTGGAGCCCGAGGCCCGGGGCTGCCAGATCGTGGCTCCGCACGACCGGCTGATCGCCGAGCGGATCGCCGCCGTCGGCGCCCTCGAGGACATCCCCCGGGCCCCGGACGGCTGGACGGTCCTGCCGGAGACCGTGAAGCAGGACTACCTCGACGCCGTGCTGCCCGGCGCCCCGGGCGCCGGGCGGAGCCTGCGGATCGCCCTCACCCCGATGCACGGGGTGGGCGGGCGCACGACGACGGAGGCCCTGCGGCGGGCCGGCCTCGCCGACGTGCACCTGGTCCCCGAGCAGGCGGAGCCGGACCCGCGGTTCCCCACGGTGGCGTTCCCCAACCCCGAGGAGCCCGGCGCGCTGGACCTGGCCCTGGCCACCGCCCGCGCCGTGGGCGCGGACCTGGTCCTGGCCAACGACCCTGACGCCGACCGGGTGGCCGTGGCCGTCCCGGTGCCCGGCGACCCCGGACAGGACTGGCGGATGCTGCGCGGCGACGAGGTCGGCGCGCTGCTGGGCCACGCCGCCGCACAGCGGTGGGCCGGCCGCCCCGGCGCGGTGGTCGCCAACTCGATCGTCTCCTCCCGGCTGCTGGGACGGATCGCGGCGGCGGTCGGGATCGAGCACCGGGAGACGCTCACCGGGTTCAAGTGGATCGCCCGGGTCCCCGGGCTGGTGTACGGCTACGAGGAGGCGCTGGGCTACTGCGTGGCCCCCGAGGTGGTCCGGGACAAGGACGGGATCAGCGCGGCCGTGGCCGTGGCCGTGCTCGCCGACGAGCTGCGTACCCAGGGCCGGTCCCTGCTGGACGTGCTGGACGACCTCGCCCTGGCCCACGGGGTGCACGCGACCGACCAGCTGAGCATCCGCGTCACGGACCTGGACCGCATCCCGGCGATGACGGCCGCCCTGCGGAACGCCCCGCCGGCGACCCTGGGCGGCTCCGACGTCGTGGAGGTCGTGGACCTCGCCGCCCCGGGCACCGGGCTGCCGCCCACCGACGGGCTGCGCCTGCTCACCGCGGACGGGGCCCGGGCGATCGTGCGTCCGTCCGGGACGGAGCCGAAGCTCAAGTGCTACCTCGAGGTGATCGCCCCGGTGACCGGCCGGGACGCGCTTGCCGGCGCCCGGGCCGAGGCGCAGGAGCGGCTCTGCCGGATCCGGGCCGAGCTCGAGGCCGCCCTGGGCCTCTGACGGCACCGGCTGTCCTGCGCCGCTCGGTCCTGCACCGCTCGGCCCTGCACCGCCCGGTCCAGCCCCGCCCGGTCCAGCCCCGCCCGGTCCAGCCCCGCCCGGTCCAGCCCCGCCCGGTCCTGCACCGCTCGGTCCGAGCCGATGGGGTGCTGCCGGGGGCCTGCCCCGCGGCGCCTCCGCCGCCGGTTCCTACCTCCGGTCCGGTTGGCGCGGGGCGGTCCAGGGCGCCGGCCGCGGCGTCCCGTCGCCGCCGCGGGCGAGGACCCGCCGGGAGATGGCCCGGGTGGAGCGGGTGACCACCTTCTCCAGCGGCCCCTGGCCCAGGTAGCGCTGCCAGAGCACGGCCACGACCGCGAAGACGAGGATCTGCCCCCAGAACCACGCCGCCGGGGCGTCGTAGAACAGCTCGAGCCACATCACCAGCAGGTGGGACACGTAGAGCGTGAACGTCATGGCGCCCATGGCGGTCAGCGGCGTGAGCACCCGGCCGAGGGCACCGGGCAGGAGCAGGAAGACGCCCAGGGTGACCATCGCGATCCCGAGGCTCAGGAGCAGCGAGAACGGGGTGTTCGAGTGCGCGGCGGAGACGAGCAGCCACCACAGCGTGGTGGTCGGCAGCTCCGGATCGGCCCCGAAGACGATGATCTCGTCGATCTGCTCCGCGCTCATGGACGGTGTGGCCGCGGCGATGGCCTCGTAGCCGCCGAGGCGCAGCGCGAGCGCCGAGACGCCCCAGCTGAGGGCGGCCAGCACCGCCCCCACCGCCGTCAGAGCCGCCTGGACCCGGCGGTCGGCCAGGTTCATCCGGCCCAGGGCGATGCCGGCGCAGACGAACGTCATCCACGGCAGGGCCGGGTAGGAGCCGGTGAGGAGGAGGTGGGCGGCGACGCCGCCGGGGTCCTGCACCAGGTCGAGGAGGCTGGGGTTGCTGTAGACGTGCGCCGGGAGCCGGTCGAGGGACCACTGCATGAGGAAGGGCGCGATGAGCGCGAACAGGGCGGCACTGAGGAGCAGGGACCGGATCCGCAGACCGAGGAACGGGATGGCCAGCAGGAAGAAGACGCCGTAGTAGACGAGGATGTTGTGCCACGGCAGCTCGAGGAAGCCCAGCAGGAAGCCGACCAGGGCGATGATCGCGGCACGGCCCACCTGGGCCCATCGGGAGGCCGTGCGCCGGCGGCCGGTGTGCGGGGTGCGGCCGCCCGTCGTGAAGGCCAGGCTCACCCCCGCCAGGGTCGCGAACAGGGCGGAGGAGTGACCCGCGAACAGGGTCCAGGTCAGGGTCGGGTCCCCGGTCTCCTCGACGTACAGGGGCAGCGTGTGCACGGCGACCATGCCGAACAGGGCGAAGCCCCGCGCGGCGTCGACGCCGCGCAGACGCCGGCTCGGGCGGGCGCCTCCCGCGGCGTCGCCTGCGGGACTCCCGCTCGGGTTCAGCACCCCGGTGGTGGCGGCCGTCTCCGGTGGCGGCGTGCGGTCTGCGGACATTGGATCCCCCATGGATCGATCGGTTCGTGCCCCCGGGCCGAGGTCGGCCCCGTCCGCGCCCCCCGGCGCGGCGCCCGATGCCCGCTCGAGGGTCCCGGCGGAGGGACCCACGGCGCACCGGTGCACGCTCAGTGTACTCGAGCAAATGCCGCCGGGGCTCGCCTCAGGAGTCGTCCTGGGACGCTGCCCGCTCCTCGGCGGCGCTCAGTTGCCGCTGGAGGATGCGGGCGTAGGGGAGCTCGAAGTGGTCCACGTCCTCCCGGATCCGGATTCGGGCGTGCCGGTAGCCCTGGTCCTCGTACCAGTGCTGCCCGTCCCAGGCCGCGGACAGGGCGTCGAACTCCGCCTCCGGGTCGGTCCCGTCGTCCTCGGCGCCCACGTCCCAGCGCAGCCGCAGCTCCCGGAGCTGCTCGCGGGTGGGCTCGGCGGAGGGCGAGGAGGGGGCCTGCCCGCCGCCCATCATGATGGCGCCGCCGCCCGGCACGAGCTCCACGTGGTCGGCCAGCAGCTCCTGGCTGATGAACTGGGCCCCGCCGGAGTACCCGGTCAGCCAGGTGCGGGAGCGGTCGATGTCGTACTCGGGCTCGATGCGCTGCTCGACGAGCGCCAGGAACCACTGCGCGTTGAGATCCCGCTCCTCCCACCAGGTGGTGTCCCCGGACCGGTCGGGGGTCCGCGGGACCACCAGCAGCATGTTGTGCTCCCGTGCGACCTCGGCCAGGCAGGACGACGTGTACTGGGGGCTGTCGTACTCGAACGCCCCGTCCCCGTGGAAGTGGTAGACCACGCCCACCGGCCGGTCCCAGTCCAGGCCCTCGGCGAAGACGTGGTAGCCGCTCGTGATGCCGTCGTGCTCGAACTCGAGCTGGAAGCGGTCCTGCCGCTCCTCCCCGGGGCCGAACGCGCGGGCGTCCAGGACGGCCCGGTCGGTCGGGCCGCCGGGGCCGCGGGCCGTGACCCGGACGCCGTCCAGGCCGTAGCGACCGCAGGAGACGGTCTCCGGCGCCTCGGCCTCGGGCCGCTCCTGGTCCCGGCCGACCAGGAGCGCCACCGTGGCGACGAGCAGGAGCACGAGCGCCAGGACGCCCGCCGCGAGCAGGGGCAGTCCGCGCCGGGCACGGCCGGACGTCCGGCCGCGGTGGCGGTCCGGGCGCCGTGACCACGGCCGCCGGAGACCGCGCCAGAGGTGTTGTCGTGTCACCCCGTCATCTTAGGGAGGAGCTCCTGGGAGAACGCCGACGACGTGCCGTCAGGCGGGCAGGCCGACCAGCACCCGCCCGTCCCGCACCTCGACCGGGTGCACCGGCAGGGCCGGTCCGTCACCGGTGAGGCACCGGCCGGTCGCGAGGTCGTAGACCTCCTTGTGCAGCGGCGAGGCCACCGTGACGGCCGTCCCGCGGGAGCCGAGGATGCCGCGGGCCATCACGCAGGCGCCGGTGCGCGGGTCGCGGTGGTCGGCCGCCAGGACCGTGGCCGCGTCCACCCGGTACAGGGCCACCTGACGGCCCGCCACCCGGGCGGCCTCGCCCCACAGGGGCTCGAGGTCCGCCAGCGCGCACACGTCGTGCCACGTGGTGCCGGCCTCCGGGACGGCACCGGCAGGGCTCGGGACCGGGGTCGGGACCGGCGTCGGGGTCAGGGTCGGGGCGGTGCTCATGCGGGGCCTCCTGCGGCTCGGGGACCCGTGCGGCGCACGGGGTGCGTGGGGTGCGGTGGAGCGTCGGGCTCGACGCTAGGCGCGGCCGATGACGGGCACGCACCGGGGCCGTTACGCACCGGTCAAGGCCCGCTCACACGCGGCGGGCCCCGTGGTGAGGAAGCCGAAAGGGGACCGGAACGGCAGGGCAACGGCGGGGCAATCCCCCGCTCCTAGGCTCGACGTCGACGCCCCAGCCCCTCACCAGTTCCCGGAGGTCCCCGTGCCGCGCTCCCCCTTCTCACCGCAGTCCCCGCAGCACGTCGTCGTCGTCGGCGGCGGGCCCGCCGCCCACCGCTTCGCGGAGGCGGTGCTCTCCGCCCAGGACCACCACGTGCGCCTGACCGTGTTCGCGGACGAGCCGTGGACCCCCTACGACCGGGTCCAGCTGTCCAAGGCGCTCACGGGCCCCGAGGGGTCGGTCGACCTGACCCTGGGCGGCGGCACCGTGTGGCAGGACCCGCGGGTGGAGCTGCGCCAGGGGGTGAAGGCCCGGGAGATCGACCCCGCGGCCCGCACGGTCACGGCGGCCGACGGCACCGTGACCGGCTACGACGAGCTCGTCCTGGCCACCGGCTCCGACGCCGCCCGCCTGGACGTCCCCGGGGCCCACCACGCCTTCGTCTTCCGCACCCTCGACGACGTCGCGGGGATCCGCGCCGAGGTCGAGCGGCTGCGCACCCGGTACGGGCGGACCCCGCGCGGCGTGGTGATCGGCGGCGGCCTGCTGGGCCTCGAGGCCGCCGGCGGGCTGCAGGAGCTCGGCGCGGAGGCCACGGTGGTGCACTCCCGCAGGTGGCTCATGAACGCCCAGCTCGACGAGGGCGCCGGCCGCTCCCTCAACGCCCTCATCTCCGCGCGCGGGGTGCGCCTGCACCTGGGCGAGCGCCCCTCCGGCGTGGGGCTGCGCAAGTCCGACGGCGAGGTGTGCGCCGTCGAGTTCCGGGACTCCCCCGACCTCGAGGCGGACCTGGTGATCGTGGCCACCGGCATCCGCGCCCGGGACCGGCTGGCCTTCAACGCGGGCCTGGAGACGGCCCCGCGCGGCGGCGTGGTGATCGACGAGGCGTGCCGCACCTCCGCGGAGCACGTCTGGGCCATCGGCGAGGTCGCCTCCTGGAACGGGGAGTGCCTCGGGCTCGTGGCCCCGGCGAACACCATGGCGGAGATCGTCGCGGACCGGCTCGCCGGCGGGCGCTCCACCTTCGACGGCTTCGACACCGCGACCAAGCTCAAGCTCTCCGGCGTGGACGTCGCGTCCTTCGGCGACGCCTACGGGGAGACCGAGGACTGCCTGGAGGTCGTCTACGCGGACCCCGCCCGTGGGATGTACCAGAAGATCGTGACCACCCAGGACGCGCGGACCCTGCTGGGCGGGGTGTTCGTGGGCGACGCCGAGCCGTACAACGCGCTGCGCCCGCTGCTGGGCCGGGAGCTGCCCGGCGAGCCCGGCGCCTACCTCTCCGCGTCCGGCGGCGAGGCCCCGGCCGGGGATCTGCCCGACGACGCCGTCATCTGCTCCTGCAACAACGTGACGACCGGGGCCGTGCGGGAGCAGATCTCCTGCGGCGTGCACGAGATCGGCGCGCTCAAGACCTGCTCGCGGGCCGGCACGCAGTGCGGGTCCTGCATCCCCATGCTCAAGAAGACCCTCGACGGAGAGCTGGCCAAGGCCGGGGTGGAGGTCTCGAAGGCGCTCTGTGAGCACTTCGAGCTCTCCCGCGCCGAGCTCTTCGAGGCCGTCCGCGCCCTCGACCTGGCCTCGTGGGACGAAGTCGTCGCCCGCTTCGGCACCGGGCTCGGCTGCGACATCTGCAAGCCGGTGGTCGCCTCGGTGCTCGCCTCCCAGCGGGACGAGTACGTGCTCGACTCCGGCCGCGGCGCCCTGCAGGACACCAACGACCGTGCGCTGGCAAACATGCAGAAGGACGGCACCTACTCCGTGGTCCCGCGCGTGCCGGCCGGGGAGATCACCCCGGAGAAGCTCATCGTGCTCGGCGAGGTGGCCCGCAAGCACGGCCTGTACACGAAGATCACCGGGGCCCTGCGCGTGGACATGTTCGGGGCCCGGCTCGAGCAGCTGCCCGAGATCTGGCGGGAGCTCGTGGACGCCGGCTTCGAGTCCGGGCAGGCCTACGGCAAGGCCCTGCGCAATGTGAAGTCCTGCGTGGGCTCCACGTGGTGCCGCTACGGGGTGCAGGACTCCGTGGGCATGGCCGTGGCCCTGGAGCTGCGCTACCGGGGGCTGCGCTCACCGCACAAGTTCAAGATGGGCGTCTCCGGGTGCGCCCGCGAGTGCGCCGAGGCCCGCGGCAAGGACGTGGGCGTCATCTCCACGACCGACGGCTGGAACCTCTACACCGGCGGCAACGGCGGCGCGAACCCCGCCCACGCCCAGCTGCTCGCCCAGGGCCTGGACGACGCGACGCTGGTCCGGTACATCGACCGGTACCTCATGTACTACATCCGCACCGCGGACCGCATGCAGCGCACCGCCCGGTGGCAGGAGGAGCTGGAGGGCGGGATCGAGCACGTGCGCGACGTCGTCGTCGAGGACTCCCTGGGCATCGGCGAGGAGCTCGAGGCCGCCATGGCCCGGCACGTGGACCGCTACGAGGACGAGTGGGCCGCGACGCTCAAGGACCCCGAGCGGCTGCGCCGCTTCCGCTCCTTCGTCAACGACGCCGCCCCGGACGACTCCCAGGACTACGTGCTCGAGCGCGGCCAGCGCCGGCCCGCGACCGACGCCGAGCGCGCCGCCGCCGAGGCCGGCGACGGACCCGTGCTGCTGGCCGGCCCGCGCATCCCCGTGCGCGAGGGCGCCGTCGCCGCCGTGGGCGCCACGACCGCCGAGTGAGGCGACCGGGTGTCAGACGGCCGGCACGGCGCTGATCCCGCCCTCCCGGAACGCCTCGACGAACAGAGCGTGGTCGTGCCGGACCGTGGCGGCGTAGTCCTCGGCGAAGTCGACGAGGTCCTCGACGAACTCCTCCTCCCGGCCCTCCAGCACGTCCATGATGGCGATCTCCGTGCGGAACGGCACGAGGTCGTGGTCGCCGTCCTCGTCCGTGGAGCAGTGGATCTTGGCCGTGGCCTGCCCGAGGTCGCGCAGGACCGGGGCGATCTGGTCGGGCTCGGTGAGCTCGCCCCACTCCAGGTCCAGCGTGTAGGGGGAGAGCTCGGAGACGACGAAGGCCTGACCGTCCAGCACGGTGTGGCCCAGGAGCGGGTCGGTGTGGGTCTGCAGCGACCGCTGGCTCACCACGGCACGGTGGCCGTCATCGGTGAAGAACTCCCGCACCCGCTCGTCGCTCACGATCCGGCTCGGAGCAGCCGTCTTGGCCTGCTTCATGGTGAGCACGATGTCGTTCTCCTGGGCTTCGTCGAAGCCCTCGATGAGCAGGTTGTAGGCCGGCAGTCCCGCGCTGCCGATGCCGAAGCCCTTCTTGCCCACGATGGCCTTGACCTTGTAGAACACCCGGCGCCGGGCTCGATCGCCCTCCGGGAGGGTGCCCAGGTAGTCCTCGAACGCCGTCTCGACCCTGCGGTGCTCGGCCTCGTCCAGCTGCCGGGTGGAGCCGTCCTCGGCGAAGTGCCGCTCGTAGGCGTCGATGACGGTCATCGACTCCAGGAACCGGGTCCGGCGCGCGGTCCGGGCGGCGTGCAGCACGCCCAGGACGGCTCCCTCGGCGTTGTCCAGCCCGAAGGGGAAGTCCGCGCTCCCGTCCTCGACGTAGTCGCGGACCCGGTCGAGATAGGCCCGCAGATAGGTCCGCGCGAGGTCGCGGGCGACCTCCGAGGGCAGCGCCTTCTGCCAGCACAGCAGGGACAGCGACGCCACGAACCGGCGCAGGTCCCAGGAGAAGTGCCCCACGTAGGCCTCGTCGAAGTCGTTGACGTCGAAGGTCAGCCGGCCCTCGCTGCTCATGTAGGTGCCGAAGTTCTCCGCGTGCAGGTCCCCCTGGATCCAGACCCGGCTCGTGCGCTCGTCCGCCCAGGCGTCGTCCAGCTGCCCCATGTCGGCGTAGAACAGGGCCGCGCTGCCGCGGTAGAACGCGTACGGGTCCGCGGCCATCTTCCGGAACCGCGTCCGGAACGCGAGCGGGTTCGCGTGCATGAGGTCCGCCATGGCCTCCACGAGGGTGTCCACGATGTGCTGCCGGCGCTCTGGGGAATCAACCATGCCCCGACGCTAACGACCCCGGCTGGGAACCCGGGAGGAACACGCACCGCATTCCCGCTCCGTCGCCCAGCGCCCGGGGCCCTCATCGGGGTCGAGCTCTGCCGGCGCGGGTGTTGGCGGCCGACGGGCCCGGGGCCGTAGCGTGTGCGGATGAGCACGAGAAGCCGAGCGGGATCATGGGTGTTCTTCGCCGCGGTGGCCGTGGCGGTGGCCAGCGCCGTGTACTTGGGGCTGATGCAGCGCTGGGACGGGATGCTGCGCTTCGCGGCGGTGACGGTGGTGCTGCTGCTGACCCGGCGGGCGAAGGTGCCGACCCCCTTCACCGCGGCCTTCTCGGTGCTGGTGCTGCTGGCGATGTGGGGGTCGGTGCAGCGCTGGTACGCGGAGATCCCGCACTTCGACACGGTCGTCCACGTCCTGACCCCGGGCAGCCTGGCGGCGGTGTCCTACTTCCTGCTGGTCGACGCCGGGCTGCTGCCCGATGCCCGCGAGCCGGGGAGATCCGTCCGGGGGTAGGCGCCGGTGCTCTGGGTGAGCCTGGTCGGCACGGCCGCGGCGGTGCTGTGGGAGTACTACGAGTGGGTGGTCGAGCAGATCAGCCCGCAGGGCATGCTGGTGGGCTACACGGACACGGTCGTGGACCTGTTCGCCGGAATGTGCGGCTCCCTGGTCGCCGGTCTCCTCGTGCTCCGCTGGGCCCGACGGCACACCACACCGACCCGAGGAGCAGGACAACGATGACCGACGTGACATCCTTCGACGGAACCCGGCTGGCGCTGACCACGGCGGGGCCCGCGGACGCCCCGATCGTCGTGCTGGTGCACGGCCTGGGGCTCTCCAGCGACTCGTGGGGGCAGGTCCCGGACCTGCTCGCCGCGGAGCACCGCGTGGTGGCCTACGACCTGCGCGGGCACGCCCAGAGCGGCGACGCCCGCAACGGCGACTACTCCATGGAAGCCCATGCGCGGGACCTCGACGCGGTGCTGCGCGCTGTCGTCCCCGACGGCTCGGCCGCGGTCGTGGTCGGCAACAGCCTCGGCGGGGGCATCATCGTCGCCCGCGCCCACCACTGCGGCACCGAGCGTGTCGCCGGGGCCGTGTTCGCCGGGTCGGGCGGATCCGCCGTGACCTTCCCCGGCTTCCCGGCGCGCGAGCTGCCGGCCCCGGTGCAGGCCGGGCTGCGCCTGGGCTGGATGAAGGTCCTGCGCACCGTCGTGCTGGTCGGCAAGCGGATCCGTTCCCTGGAGGCCGTGTCCGACCGGCTCGTCCGCCGGTTCGCCTTCACCTCCGATGCCCCGCGCGAGACCGTCGCCAGGGTGCGGGAGGACTTCCTGAACAGCCGGCCCCGTGCCCTGGCCCGCACCACGCTGGCCAGCGTCAGCCACGACGGCAGCCGGATGGCCCCTGACCTGGCGGTCCCCACCCTGGTCATCCACGGCAGCGCGGACCCCGAGGTGTCCGAGGACGAGCTGCGCCGGCTGATGGGGGCGCTGCCCGACGGCGAACTCCTCAGCCTTCCCGGGGAGGGCCACATGCTGCCCCTGACCCGTCCTCAGCTCGTCGCGGAGCAGGTGGCACGCTGGGCCGCCCACGTCCTGCCGGCGGGAGACCCCGCCGGAGGATGAGGCGCCGGTCCGTGCAGATCTCCGGGGATCCGCCGCCGGAGCAGCAGGACCCCGTCGAGCCGATGGCCGGACGCCCCCGGCGCAGGACCGTCCGCACAGGGAACGGGGCGGTCCGCACGCGTGCACGCGCGTGCGGACCGCCCCGGGGCCGGGTGACCCGGCCCGCTGTCCTCATTCCTGCTCGAGGACCTCACCGCTGGTGGCCATGATGTAGGGATCGCCCTCGAAGTCCGCGAACGCCTCGTCCTCGAGGTCCACCCCCAGCTCCTCCTCGACGCTCACGACGTCGAAGCCCTCCTGCACGGTGCCCGTGACCTGCACGACCTGACCGTCGTCGAGCGGCGGGATCTCCTGCGACTCCACGATCAGCAGCGGGTCCACCGCGCCGGCGATGGCGAAGGCATCCGGGGAGATCGTCTCGCTCACCTCGGCGGAGAGCGTCACCTGCTGGCCCGTGTAGGTGGTGACGTCGTCGTAGAAGTCCTGGTTGTAGTCCCCCTCGTAGGCCAGGGCCATGGCCCCGGCGTCCTCGGTGGCCGCCGCGGAGCTCTCCACGACCTCACCGTCGGTGACGTCCTCCACGTCCGTGCCGGACTCCGGGCCCTCCGAGCCGCAACCGGCCAGGCCGATCCCGGCCACGGCGGCCATCCCGGCGGCCAGCATGCGGGCGGTGCGTCGGTCTCGTGTTCTCATGGGTCCTCCTTCTGCTCCCGGCCCTCGTCACCGGGCACCGGTCGTGCCCGGCCGAGCAGCCGGATTCTCGACCGTAGGAGCCCGGAAAACGGCCTCACAAGGGTGGATGCCGGGTTCTGCGCACCTTCCGTGCCGATTCCCCGGGCTTGTGCCGGACCTGCACCGCCCCCTCTGCGGGATCCGTTGCGGGATCGTGATCGCCCGGCACGCCGTGCCTTCTCACCGTCCGGAAGCCGTTCCCCTGACCCGTGGCCAGCGGTTGCGGTCGGAGCAGTGAAGGGTGGCGGCGTCCCACCGGCTCGACCCCCGGGACGGCGCCCATGCGCCGGTGGCCGGAGCGAAGGAGTGCGACCGTGAGGCACGTGGCCTCGATGCCGGCCCACTGCCCGAAGGACCTCGGAGCGGTGGACGAGGTGAAGCCGGCAGCCTGTGTCGCCGCCTGCGCCGAGGAGAGCGGGGCCCACGCGGAGCGCCGCGAGCGCTGTCGCGTCTGCGCCGAGGCCTGCCGCTGGTGCGAGGTGGCCTGCATGGAGCTGATCACCGCTCCGGTCCGACAGTGCGGATCGTGTCGGAGCCTGCGGGCGCCGGGCCGCGGGGCAACCGGCCACGGGCATGAACCGTGGCCGGCGCACGCCTCCGACGCCCGTGCCGCCGGCCGGGCGGCTCAGGCCCCGTGCAGCTCGACGGTCAGCAGCTGGGGCGGGGCGTTGATCCGCGCCGGCAGCAGGCTGAAGCCGATCCCGCAGGTCACGAACATCTCGTTGCCCTCGGCCCCGTTGCCGTCCGGGGCGAATCCGTCGGCGACGAGCTCCTCCTCCTCGGTGAGGCCCAGATATGACCACCGGGACAGCAGCGGCACGGCGATCTGGCCGCAGTGCGTGTGCCCGGCCACCGCCATCGGCGCCGCACCGGCCGGCAGTTCGGGGAAGGTGGTGGGGTTGTGCATCGTGACCAGCCGTGGGGCGGCGTCCGGGACGTCGGCGAAGGCCGCTGACGGATCGGCCTCTCCCGCCGAGGACGGCCCCACCCCGACCACGAACAGCCCCGGGCCGGGCGCGCTCCCGGGCACGGGGACGGCCTCGTTGGCCAGCACCTCGATGCCGTGCTCCTCGAAGGCCTCGGTGAGCGCCGCCACGGCCCCGACGGCGTGGTCGTGGTTGCCCATCACCGCGTACACCGGGATCCCGGCCGCGGTCAGCGGTTCCAGCAACCGCGTCACGTGCTGGATCCGCTCCCGGATGCTGGTCTCGCTCTGGTACAGGAAGTCCCCGGGCAGCAACACCGCCGCCGGGTCGGCGGCCACGGTGTGCTCCACCACCCGCTCGATCATGGCGGTGTTGTCCCACCACATGCCCACCTGCAGATCGGAGAACACCATCACCCGAGCCCCCTCCCAGTCCGGGCCCAGCCCGGGGATGCGCGCCTGGATGCGCTCCTCGTCGAGGATCAGCCGTGGCTCGACCGCCACTCCGTACCCGGTGACCAGCAGGCCCAGGACGGCCACCACGGCCACGATGCCCGCGAACCACGACCCGGCACGGCCGCGCCGGTGCCGCCCGCCGTCGTCGGCGTGTGGGGAGGTGTGCATCGATGCCCTTTCTGCTCTGGTCCACGGATCCGGTGGACGTCCCCGGAGCCGTCGGGCGGCCCACCGTCACCGGGGCGCCGAGGGGCACCCCGTACGGGAGGAACCCTTCCCGCCGCGGCGGCGGGAAGGGTTCCCCGTGTCCTGGGAGTGTGGACCTAGTTGTCCTCGATGACCTGGATCTCGTCGGCGACCACGCCGAGATCGAGCTCGCGCTCGATGAGGTAGGACGTCTCGGCGTCCTCGAAGTCGACCCCCCAGTCGGTCTCGAGGTCGGTCTCCACGATCTGGCGGACGGTGCCGGTCACCTGGACCATGTCCCCCTCCTGGAGGTTCTGGTCGGCGGCGTCGCCCCCCACGACGGGGGTGTCGTCCTCACCGACGGTGAACAGGTTCGGGCCCACGATCTCGGTGACCTCGTTCTGCATCGTGACCGTCTCGTTGAGGATCGCCGCCTGGGCGGACGCATCGCCCTCCTGGGCGTCCTGGACCGGAGTCTCCTCGGCGCAGCCCACCATCAGGGCGGAGGCAACGGCGGCCGCGGCCGGCAGAGCAAAGATCTTCTTCTTCGAGCTGGTCGACATGATGTTCTCCATTCGATGTGATCGTTCGCTGCGGACCTGTCCACCCTAGGAGCTCAGCCTCCTTGCCATCCCGGAAACCGGTCACGCAGGAATAACGAAGTCCTGGGCATCACGTCGATCTCCCCTGGTCGCCGGCTCCGTGCACCGCCTCCGGAGATCCCACGGCTCACTGCAGGGCGGAGGTGAGCCGGGCCGTGTTGTCGAGGTACTTCTGGTACCAGGGCCTCGCCAGCCAGTCCTCCAGCTCCAGCTCGTGGCTGTGCTCCCGGTAGTCCGCCACGAGCTCGTCCAGCCGGCCCACGAGGTCCTGGTCGCTGACCAGGAGGTTGACCTCGTGGTCGAGCACGAAGGAGCGGATGTCCATGTTCGAGGAGCCCACCACCGCGGCGTCGTCGTCGATGAGCACGAACTTGGAGTGCAGCACGTACGGGGACCGGTAGAGGTGGATCCGGATCCCGTCACGGATCAGCCGCTCGTAGAAGGAGCGCTGGGCGTGGTGGGTCAGTGCGTGGTTCGAGGTTTCCCCCATGAACAGGTGCACCTCGACCCCGCGGCCCACCGCGGTGCGCAGGGAGTTGTACATCGAGTCCTCGGGCACGAAGTACGGGCTGCACACGGTGATCCGCTCCCGGGCGGAGGCGAAGAGATGGTTGAACAGCTGCAGGTTCGACTCCTGGCCCACGCCCGGCCCGGACGGCAGCACCTGGCAGGCCACGTCCCCTCGGACCGGGCCCCGGTCCGGGGTCGGCTCCTGGATCAGGTCGTCGGTCTCGCAGTACCAGTCCGTGACGAAGAGCGCGTCCAGGTGCCCGACCGCCGGGCCCTGGAGCCGGACCGTCATCCCGATCCACTGCAGGCCCTTCCTGCGGTTCTTCTTCTTGTTGTAGGAACGGTCGATGACGTTCTGCGACCCCGTGAACGCCACGTCACCGTCGATCACGAGGATCTTGCGGTGGTTGCGCAGGTCCGGGCGCTGGTACTCCCCGCGCCAGGGCCGCACGGGCAGCATCCGCCGCCAGTCCATCCCGGCTCCCTCCAGCCGGCGCACGAGGTCCTGGTACCCGGGGTAGCCAGCCGCGCCGAGGTGGTCCACGAGCACCCGGACCGTGACCCCGCGGGCGTGGGCGTCCTCCAGCGCGGAGATCACCGGCTCGGTGCTGGAATCGGCCACGGCGATGTAGAACTCGAAGTGCACGTAGTGCTCGGCCGCCCGGATCGCCTCGGCCATCGCGGCCAGTGACGCGTCGTAGTCGTCGATGATCTCCACGCGGTTCCCTTCGGCCACGGGGAAGGCACCGTTGTGCTGGTTCAGCCGCACCGTCTCGGCCACCCGGTCCGGCAGCCGCTCGAGCACCCGGGCACCGTTCTCGGCGTCCCCGGGATCGATCCTCTCCACCGCCTCCCGCTGCTTCCGCTTCCGGGCCTCGGGCAGATCCGCCCGGCCGAGGAGCAGGAACACCAGTCCGCCCAGGATCGGGAAGAAGAAGATCACCAGCAGCCAGCCCCAGGCCGCCGAGGGCCGCCGGTTGTGCGGGATCGTGCCCAGGGCCAGCAGCCGGATGACCAGGTCGACGGTGAAGAACGCGGCCCCCGCCCACGGCGGGACGGTGTTCCACAGCAGGTGAGGAAAGTCCATCCGGACACCCTACGAGCACTCCCTCAGCGACCACTGGGTCCCTGCTGCCCGATGCGGAGGAGCCCGTGCGGAAACGGAAACCTGGGGAAACACCCCGGTCACAGGGCCGACCTACGCTCGGACCATGACCGCTGCCCCCTCCTCCCCCGGTGACCCCGTCCAGCACGGTGACCTCGGCGAGCTGACCGGCTTCCGCGTGGGCGTCACGGCCCACCGCCGCGCCACGGACTTCATCGCCGCCTTGGAGCGCCGCGGCGCCCAGGTGGTGCACGCGCCCGCGCTGAGGATCTCGCCCGTGGCCGAGGACACCCGGGTGGTCGAGGACACCCGCGCCCTGCTGGCCCACCGCCCGGAGGTCGTGGTGGTGACCACGGCCTACGGTCTGCGCCGGTGGTTCGAGGCCGCCGACGCCGCCGGGCTCGGCGAGGACCTGCGGGACGCCTTCCGGGCCGCGCGGGTGCTCACCCGCGGGGCCAAGGCCCGCGGCCAGGTGCTCTCCCTCGAGCTCGAGGACGCCGAGGCCTGCGAGGACGGGCGGACCTCCTCGGTGGTCGACCGGCTCCTGGCCGACGGCGTGGCCGGCGCCCGCGTGGCCGTGCAGCTGCACGGGATGGCCGACGAGCTCCAGCTGGAGCGGCTCGTGGCCGCGGGGGCGCAGGTGGACACCGTGGCCCCCTACCGCTGGCTCTCCGCCGACGACGGCGAGCGCCTGCCCGCCCTGATCCGCGACGTCTGCGAGCGCCGCCTGGACGTGCTGACCTTCACGGCCGCCCCCGCGGTGGACTCCCTGTTCAGCACCGCGCAGGAGCTGGGCCGGCACGGGGACCTCGTGGAGGCCCTGCGTACGGACGTCACGGTCGCCGCGGTGGGCCCGGTGTGCGCCGGCCCGCTGCTCGAGGCCGGGGTGGAGCCGCTGGTGCCGGAGCGCTACCGGCTGGGCGCCCTGGTGCGGGCGGTGTGCACCCACGCGGTCGAGGAGCGCACCCTCGTGGTGCCCACCCGGCACGGGACGCTGCGGCTGATGAGCACCGGCGCCGCCCTGGAGGGCGAGTTCCTCCCGCTCTCCGACGCCCAGGTCGCCGTGCTGCGGGCGCTCGCCGCACAGCCGGGGGCGGTGGTCCCCCGGGCGCGGCTGCTGTCCGCGGTGCCGGGGCTGGAGACCGAGCACGCCCTGGAGATGGTGATCTCCCGGCTGCGCCGGGTCCTGCCGGCACCGCTGGTGGCCACCGTGATCAAGCGCGGCTACCGCCTGGATCGCTGAGCCACGGCCCGGAGCACGGTGCGGCGGGTGGCGTCCCCGCCGGCGTCGAGGATCCGCTCGAACGGCCCCCGGCCCCGTGCCCGGTGCCAGCCGATGGCGACCAGGACCGCCGCGCCCAGGTGGGCGACGGACCAGAGGACGGAGAGGTCGTACCGGACCTCGGCGGACAGCGCCACCAGGTGGGCGGTGTACAGGCTCAGGGTCGTCGCGCCCACCGCTGACAGCCGCAGCGACCACGCCCCGGACCGCCGGGAGGCCAGCAGGCAGCTCCCCAGCACCAGCAGCGCCACGCCCAGGCCGGCGACGATCTCCCCCACGCCGCTGACCGGCCACGGGTCCGCGCCCCGCGCCAGCACCTGACCCAGCTCGT
This sequence comes from Kocuria oxytropis, assembly GCF_040981195.1. Taxonomy (NCBI): domain Bacteria; kingdom Bacillati; phylum Actinomycetota; class Actinomycetes; order Micrococcales; family Micrococcaceae; genus Kocuria; species Kocuria oxytropis. Next base: position 206,514 of record NZ_JAVFXA010000006.1, read on the forward strand.
CCGCGCCCGTCCCGCCGGACGTCAGCACCCGTCCGTGACTGCCGACGGCGTGGGGGACGACGGTGTCGGCGGTCCGGGCGAGGACGACCAGTCCCGCCCCCGCCGCCAGCAGCCGGACCTGGACCCCCGTGTCGCGCAGGGGCATCCGCCCCAGCCCCAGCCCGACCAGCAGACAGGTCAGGTACGGCAGCACCGGGTAGGTGCCGTCCACCAGCAACCGGGAGACCGTCCCGCCCGGGTCCGCCAGCACGTCGGCGAGCGCAGGGTGGGCGGAGGCGGGTGCCGGCAGGACGCCGGCCAGGCCCTGCGCCAGCAGCGGACCTGCCATCCCGAGGACCGCCGCGCCGACGAACAGCGCGGGCGCGGACAGGTGCAGGAACGGAACGGCCAGCACGAAGAGCACCGCGCAGCTGAGCAGGAGGTTGTCCCCCGGGGCGTCCTCGGGCATCAGCGCCCCGATTCCCAGACCCACCACGGCGATCAGCACCGCCCGCACGGCCGTCCCCGCCCGGTCGGCGGCCCGCCATCTGCCCGTGTGCGGGAACCGCCCCCCGGAACCGTGCGCCAGCCCCACCCCGGCCAGCAGCGTGAACAGTGCCACGGAGGCGTCCGAGAGGAGGAGGTGCGGCCAGGCCGGTGCCCGGGTCACGGCGTGGTGGCCGGACAGCATCTGCGCCGACATCAGCCCGATGAGCGCCAGCCCGCGGGCCGCGTCGATGCCGGCCCACCACCCCGGGGGCCTGGGGGCACCGCCCGTGGGCCCGGCCGGGGCGGTGCGCTCCGTTCCGGACGTCCAGCTCATGACTCCCCCGTCCTCCCGGACCCGCCCCGGCACTCGCCGGGGCCGGACCCGATCCGCGTCCGAGGTCCCAGGGCTCCGGGACCGTTCCGGACCCAGGATCTCCGCTGCACGTCGCGGGCCCGTTGCTCCCACCTCACGATTCCGTGAAGTCCAGCGGGCCCGGCGGACGTGGCACGGGAGCGGTGGCGGTCCGCGGTGCCGGGCTGGCGACCGGGCACGCCCCGGGGACGGCGATCTCCCGGCGGCGCCGGGTCCTGGCCTCGCCGCCGGTGGCCGCCGGCAGCGAGCGCGGCTACCGCCTGGACCGCTGAGCCACCGCCCGGCGCACGGGCCGGACCGCCGCGGCCGTCAGCCGCTCCACCGGTCCCGCCCCGAAGGCCCGCTGCCAGGCCAGGGCGAAGAGCACGGAGAGCACCAGGCTCGCGACCAGCCAGAGCATCGGGGCGGTGTAGAACACCTCGAAGGACAGGAACACGAGGTGCGCCGTGTACAGCGTGAGGGTCATGGCGCCGACGGCGGCCAGGGGCTGCAGCCACGCCTCGTGCCGGCGGGCCAGGAGCAGGAACGCCCCGACCACGGCGAGGCTCACGCCGAGGCTCCACGCCACGGAGAACGGCGTGTTGACGTCCGGAGTGGTGAGCACCAGCCACCACGCGGTGGTGGTCGGCAGCGCGCCCTCGGGCCCGTACACGAGGAGGCTCTCGAGCTGCCCCTCGGTGAGGTCCGGGTCGCTGAAGAGCAGCCGCGTGTACACGTCCCCCGCGTACAGCAGCTGCCGGGAGACGAGCTTCGCGGTCACCGCGAGCACGGTGCCCACCACGAGCAGCCGGATCTGAACGTCCCGGCGCCGGAGGTTGAGCCGGCCGAGGGCCAGTCCCGTGAGCACGTAGGCCAGGTACGGCAGGGCGGGGTAGGTGCCGGTCAGGAGCAGCTGCCCGAGCACCGCGAGCGGTTCGGTGACCAGGGTGGCGAGGGTCGGGTTGTACGAGGTGAACTCCGGCAGCGCGCCCCCGGCCCAGTGGATCAGCAGGGGCCCGGCCACCAGGAAGACCGCGGCCGCGGCGAACAGGGGCCGCGGGCCGAGCCCCAGGAAGGGCAGGGCGAGCAGGAAGTACGCGGCGAAGTAGATGAGGATGTTGTAGGCGGGGGGCTCCGGCGGCATGAGCTGGCCGATGAGCAGCCCGAGGACCAGCAGCACCAGGGCGCGCACCACGATGCCCGCCCGGGCCGCGGTCCGCTCGCGGCCCCGGACCGGACGGCGGCCGCCGGAGGTGAACGCCAGCCCCGCGCCGGCCAGCAGCGCGAACAGGGCCGGGGAGTCCCCGGGGAACAGGATCCAGGTGACGGTGGGCCGGCCCGTGGCGGTGTAGGACATGGGCAGGATGTGCACGCACATGATGGCGACCAGGGCGAGCCCGCGGGCGGCGTCGATGCCCGTGGAGCGCCGGGAGTCCCGGCGCCCGGCCGGACCGGTTGCCGCGGGCGGGTTCTCGGTGCTGCGCTCCCTCATGGGTGGTCGTCCTGTTCGTCGGGTCCGGCCCCCGAACTCGGGCTGCGGAGCACAGCTGCGGTGTCGAGCTGCGGAGTCGGGGTGCGGAGGCGGGCCACGGGCCCGACCATCTTCGCACCCGGGCCCCGCCCGGCCAACCGGATCGGGCCCCCGGGAGTGTCCACCCTTGTGCGGAAGCACACGCCCGCCGGCCGGATTCACCCGCCTCCGGCCCAGGAGCACCCGCTCGCCGTGCCCGGGCACAGGCCTGCCGCGCACGATCGCCCGTCCTCGGCCCGGGAGCACCCGCACGCCGCGCCGAGGCAGACGTCCTCCGCAGAGGCGCCCCCGCGATCGGCCCGGTCGGGCGCCGTCACACGGCGGCGGCGGCGTGCTCCTCCACGAGCCGGCGCACGGCGTCCGCGCAGCCCCCGCAGCCGGTCGCGGCGCGGGTGGCGCAGCTGACCTCCTCGACCGTGGACGCGCCCTGCCCCACGGCCTCGGTGATCCGGCCCAGGGTGACGCCGGCGCAGTGACAGACCGTCGAGCCGGGCGTCATCCGGGTCTCCTGCTGCGCGGCGGCGTCCGGGCCGTCGGGGCGCAGCAGGACGCTGGGGTCCGCGGGCACGGGCTCGCCGCGGTCGTGGAGCAGCCCGATGCCCGCGGCCGAGCGGGGCAGGCCCAGCACGGCGTAGCCGGCGATCGTGCGGTCGGGGCGCAGCACGAGCTTGGCGTAGGTGCCGGCCGAGCCGTCGGCCCACTGCACCACGGTCCCGCCGTCCGGACGCGGCTCCCAGGGCAGGCCCCCGACCTCCCCGGCGCAGGCGAGCTCCACCTGACGGGCCTTGAGCCGCACCGCACCGGCCGGGCCCGTGGTCAGCGGGGCGAGCACCGCGGTCCCGCCCTCGGCCACGGCCTCGAGCTCCGCGCGGAACCGGGCGGCCAGCCACTCCGCCTGCCGCCAGCCGGGTCCGACGAGACCTGAGGGGCCCACCCCCTCCCGTCCCGGGCAGACCTGGCAGGACGGGTCCCGGCACAGCACCTCGGCGCAGTCCCCCACCGCGAACACCCGCTGCTCCACGTCCGCCTCGAGCTCGTGGTCGACCACGATGCCGCGGGCGGTGCGCAGCCCGGCGCCCGCGGCGAGCTCCGTGCGCGGGGTGACGCCGATCGAGAGCAGCAGCAGCTCGCCCGGGACGGTGCGGCCGTCCTCGAGCACGAGCCCGCGGAAGGTCCGCTCCCGGCCGAGCAGGACCTCGCGCGCCGGGGTCCCGGAGACCACCTCCACGCCGGCGTCCGCGAGGGCGCGGCCCAGCAGGGCGCCGCCGGGGGCGTCGAGGGAGCGGGTCAGCACCCACGGGGCGTGGTGGACCACGGTCACCGGGCAGCCGGCCTCGCTCGCGGCGAGCGCGGCCTCGAGCCCGAGCACGCCGCCGCCCAGGACCACCACGCGCCCGCGGCGGGCGACGACGGGGCGCACGGTCCGGGCGTCGCGCAGGTCCCGCAGCGCCGTGACACCGGCGGGCAGGTGCTCGTAGGCGCCGGGGTCGGGGTTGAGGCCCCGCAGCACGGGCAGGTTGGGGCGGGCCCCGGTGGCCAGGACCAGGCGGTCGTAGCCCAGCTCCCGGACGGCGCCGGTCCGCAGGTCGGTCAGGTGCAGGAGCCGGCGGGACCGGTCGATCCGGGTCACCTCCGTGCCGAGCAGCACGTCGACCCCGGCGCGGGCCAGCGCGCCGGGGTCGGCCAGGGCCATCGAGGACCGCTCGGCGCGGCCCATGGCGTGCTCGCCCACGAGGACCCGGTTGTAGGCGGGCTCGGGCTCCCCGCCGACCACGGTGAGGCGGAGGGTGCCCTCGGCGGCGAGGTCGGTGACGTCGTCGACGAACCGGGCGGCCACGGGGCCGAAGCCGATCACGACCACGTGCTCGCCGGGGCGCAGGGGGGTGCCGGCCGGGCGGCCGGGGCGGTGGGGGGTCATGGGGTCGTCTCCTCGGGGGCGAGCGCGCGGACGGTGACGGAGCCCGCCTTGAACTCGGGCATGGACGAGACCGGGTCCACGGCGGCCGAGGAGACGAGCCGGTTGGCGGTCTGCGCCCCGGCGTAGTGGAAGGGCAGGAACACCGTGTCGGGGCGGATGTCGGTGCTCAGCTGCGCGCGGGCCACGGCCCGGCCGCGATCGCTGGTCAGCTCCACCCCCGCGCCCTCGCCGATGCCGAGGGAGGCCGCGGTCGCGGGGTGGATCTGCAGCAGGGCCCCGGGGCGGGCCGCCTGCAGCGAGGGCACGCGGCGGGTCTGGTTGCCGGACTGGTAGTGCTCCAGGTAGCGGCCGGTGACCAGGGTCAGGGTGCCGAGCCGGTGCAGGGGCTCCCGGCGGTGGCCCGGGGGGCTCGGGTCCACGGCGCGGCCGGCGGCGCGCGGGCGGACCGGGACGAGCAGGGCCCGCCCGTCCGGGTGGGCGAAGCGGTCGAGGAAGACCCGCGGCGTGCCCGTGGCCGAGCCGGCCGGAAAGGGCCAGTAGCAGGCCTGCCCCGCGTCCAGGGCGTCCCAGCCGATGCCGGAGTAGTCGGCCTTCCCGCCGGCCGAGGCCCGGCGCAGCTCCTCGAACACCACCTGCGGCTCGGGGCTGAAGGTGCCAGGGGCCCCGAGCCGGCGGGCGAGCTCGGCCATGATCCACAGCTCGTCCCGGGCCCCTGCCGGCGGGTGGACCGCGCGGCGGCGGCGCAGCACCCGACCCTCCAGGTTGGTCATGGTGCCCTCCTCCTCGGCCCACTGCGGCACCGGCAGCACGAGGTCGGCGTGCTCCGCGGTCTCGGAGAAGAAGAAGTCGCCGACCACCAGGAAGTCCAGCGCCTGCAGCCCGCGGACCACGGCGTGGGTGTCCGGGGCGCCGATCACCACGTTGGAGCCGTTGACCCACAGGCAGCGCACGCCGCGCTCGGTGCCGATGGTGCTCAGCAGCTCCACCGCCGGCAGCCCGGGGCCGGGCAGCGCCGCCGGGTCCACGCCCCACACCGCGGCCACGTGGGCGCGGGCGGCGGGGTCCGTGATGCTGCGGTAGCCCGGCAGCTGGTCGGCCTTCTGCCCGTGCTCGCGCCCGCCCTGCCCGTTGCCCTGCCCGGTGAGGGTGCCCCAGCCGGATCCCTCGCGGCCGGGCAGGCCCAGGAGCAGGGCGAGATTGATGGCGGCCGTCGCGGTGTCGGTGCCGTCCACGTGCTGCTCGACCCCGCGCCCGGTCAGCACGTAGGTCCCCCGCCGCTGCCGGGCCAGCAGGTGGGCGGCACGGCGGATCCGCTGCGCCGGGACCCCGGTGACCTGCTCCACCCGCTCGGGCCACCACGGGCCCACGCTCGGCAGGAACGCCTCGAGCCCGGTGGTGCGCCGCCGCAGGTACTCCCGGTCGGCGAGGCCCTCGTGCAGGACCACGTGGGCGAGCCCCAGCAGCAGCACCAGGTCGGTGCCGGGGGTGGGCTGCAGGTGCAGTCCGGCGTCGTCGTCGGTCGTCCGCGCCGTGGCGGACCGGCGGGGGTCGACGACGACGAGGCCGCCGTGCTGCTGCGCGTGCCGCAGGTGCTGGACGAACGGGGGCATGGTCTCGGCGGGGTTCGTGCCCAGCAGCAGGACCGTGTGGGCGTCGTCGAGGTCCGTCACGGGGAACGGCAGGCCCCGGTCCAGGCCGAGCGAGCGGTTGGCCGCGGCCGCCGCCGAGGACATGCAGAACCGGCCGTTGTAGTCGATCCGGGAGGTCCCCAGCGCCACCCGCGCGAACTTTCCCAGCTGGTAGGCCTTCTCGTTGGTCAGCGACCCGCCGCCGAAGATCCCCACCGCGTCCGGGCCGTGCCGCTCCTGCGCCGCCCGGATCTCCGCGGCCATCCGGTACAGCGCGGTGTCCCAGGACACCTGCCGGAAGACCCCGTCCGTCCCGCGCAGCAGCGGCGCGGTGAGCCGCGCGGGGTCGGCGAGCAGCTCCGCCGACGTCCAGCCCTTCCGGCACAGCCCGCCCCGGTTCGTGGGGAACTGCCGGGGGGTCACCTCGGGGACGCCCTGCTCCGCGGCGGCGGCCGATCCGGTGTCCAGGGTCATGGCGCACTGCAGGGCGCAGTAGGGGCAGTGGGTGGCCGTGGTGCTCATGCGGGCGGCTCCTTCCGGGGCGGGGGCGGGGGACCTGCTCAGATGTGGCTGTCGCCCATCTCGGTGCCCCGGCGCAGGTAGCAGCACCAGGTCACGCCCAGGGCCACGAGGTAGAAGGCCACGAAGCCGTAGAACGCCGCGCTGTAGGCGCCCGTGGTGGTGTTCGAGAGGTTCAGCGCCTGCGGGATCAGGAACCCGCCGTACGCGCCGACCGCCCCGATCAGCCCCAGCGCCGCCGAGGCCTGGCGCTCGGTGGAGACCGCCACGGCCCGGCGCTGCCGCAGCCCCAGCACCCGGTAGATCGAGGGGATCATCCGGTACGTGGAGCCGTTGCCCATGCCCGCGGCGGTGAACAGCAGCAGGAACAGGCCCAGGAACAGCCAGAAGCTGGCCAGCGGCAGGGTGAGGACCACGGCGAGCGCGAGCAGCGCCATCACGGCGAACACGGCGACCGTCATCGGGGCGCCGCCGAAGCGGTCCGCGAGCCTGCCGCCCCAGGGCCGGGAGACCGAGCCGACCAGCGGGCCGAGGAACGCCAGGGACAGCGCCGCGGCTCCCACCGCGAAGGAGGAGAACTCCGGGAACGTGTCCGCGATGAGCTTGGGGAACACGCTGGAGAAGCCGATGAAGGAGCCGAACGTGCCCACGTAGAGGAAGGACATGACCCAGAAGTGCGGCTCCTTGACCGTGGCCAGGGAGCCCGCGACGTCCCCCTTCGCGTGGGAGAGGTTGTGCATGTGCTTCCGGGCACCCCACGCGGCGAGCAGGATGAACGGCACCCAGAGCCACCCGGCGAGCGGCAGGTCAAGGGCCCCAGCGGCGAGGACGGTGACGGCGATCGGCACGAGCAGCTGGGCCACGGCCGTCCCGAGGTTGCCGCCGGCCGCGTTGAGCCCCAGCGCGTACCCCTTCTCCCGCACGGGGTAGAAGTAGGTGATGTTGGCCATCGAGGAGGCGAAGTTGCCGCCGCCGAACCCCGCGGTGGCCGCCAGCAGCAGCATCACCGCGAACGGGGTGGCCGGGTTCCCGACCGCCACGGCCAGGCCCACGGTGGGGATCAGCAGCAGCAGCGCCGAGACCACCGTCCAGTTCCGGCCGCCGAACCGGCCCACCATGAAGGTGTAGGGGATGCGCAGCGTGGCGCCCACCAGGGACGGGATGGAGATCAGCCAGAAGATCTGCGAGTCGCTGAAGGCGAAGCCCGCCGCGGGCAGGTAGATCACGGTGATGGCCCACAGCTGCCACACGGCGAAGCCGAGGAACTCCGCAAAGATCGACCACCGGAGGTTGGTGCGGGCGATGGGCCGGCCCGTGCTCTCCCAGAACGCGGGGTCCTCGGGGCGGTAGCCGTCCAGCCAGCGGCCGGGCCGCTCGCGCAGGGCGAGCGGCGGGGCGCTCGGCGGGGCGGTCGGCACGGTCGCCGCCGTGGTGGCGGGGTCGGGGTGCAGTTCTGAGCTCACGGGGGCCTCCTGGGCGGGCGGGGCGGAGCACGGCGACGGCGGCGTGCGGTGCTCCCACGCTACGAACGCCGTGTTTCCGGCCCCGACGGCAGGGGTAACACCTCCGTGCACGTCCACTCACACCGCCGCGGCCCCCGTGTGAGGCCCCCGGTCTCCCCCTACACGCCGGACATCCCGTTCCCGCACCCCCGAGCCGCGAGTCCCCCACCCTCAGCACCCTCAAGCAGCGAGTCCCCCACCCCAGCACCCTCAAGCAGCGAGTCCCCCATGTACTGGCAATCCCCCCGGATCGGACGAGGGGAATCGTGAGCACAGGGGGGACTCGACCGCCGGGGCTGCGGCGCACGCCGAGTCCCCAGCGACAGGCGCCCTAATGCGGCGAGTCCCCAGTCCGGCCCCATGTCCCCACGAAAAAGTGTGGGGAGACGCGACCGGATTGGGGACTCGACGGCGGGGCCTGCCGGGCACGCCCGGACGGGGCAGGGGGTCAGCGGGCGGCGACCCTCCCGGCGATGGCCTTGGAGGTGCGGGCGACCAGCTTCTCGAGCGGGCCCTGCCCCACCGCGCGCTGCCAGGCCACGGCGATCAGGCCGAACGCGGCCACCTGCATCCAGAACCAGAACCCCGGGTGCAGCTCGTAGACCATGGTGGCCAGGAAGAGCAGGTGCAGGGTGTAGAGCGTGAACGTCATGGACCCGGCGGCCGCCAGCGGGGTGAGGGCCTTGCCGATCAGCCGGGCCAGGAGCAGGAACGCGCCCAGGGCGAAGGCCGCCATGCCGAGGCTCAGCAGCAGCGCCACCGGCGTGTTGCTGTGCGGGGCGGGCACCATGAGCCACCACAGGGTGGTGGTCGGCAGGGAGGGGTCCGGGCCGAAGACGAGGATCTCGTCGATCTGCGCCTCGGTCAGCCACGGGGTGGCCTCCCAGATACGGTCGTAGACCCCGAGGGCCAGCAGCGCGACCATGGACACCGTCCAGGAGACCAGGGCCAGCGCCGCCCCGGCGCCCACGAGCCACAGCTGCACCCGCCGGCTCGTGAGGTTCATCCGGCCCAGGGCGATCCCCGCGCAGAGGTAGGCCATGTACGGCAGGGCCGGGTAGGTGCCGGTCAGCAGCAGCTGCGAGAGCACGGTGACCGGCTCCGTGACCAGGTTCCACAGGGTGGGGTTGCCGTACACGTGGGCGGGCAGCACGTCCAGGGCCCACTGCATCAGGAACGGTGCCAGGACGGTGAACGCCGCCGCGCTGATCAGCAGGTGGCGGATGCGCAGCCCCAGGAACGGGATGGCCAGCAGGAAGAACATCCCGTAGTAGACCAGGATGTTGTCCACCGGCGGGGCCACGAAGCCCAGCAGGAATCCGACCAAGGCGATCACCGCGGCGCGGCCCACCAGCCCGGCCCGGTCGCCGGCGAGGCGCCGGCCCGTGTGCGGGGTGCGGCCCCCGGAGAGGAAGGCCAGGCTCACCCCGGCGAGGGTCGCGAACAGGGCGGCGGAGTGCCCGGCGAACAGGGACCAGCTCAGGGAGGCGCGCTCGTTCTCCGCGTCCCAGTAGGGCAGCGTGTGCACGGCGACCATCCCGAGCAGGGCGAAGCCGCGGGCGGCGTCCACGCCGACCAGCCGCCGCCGGGTGCGCTTGCCCGAGGCGCCGGGGACGTTGAGCACCGCGGTGCCCCCGCCGCGCGTGGCGGACGCGTGCTCAGCGCTCACGGGTCGCACCTCCGGCGGGCACGGCGACCGGTGCGTCGGCGTGCAGCGGGCGGATCGGGTTGCCGCCCCAGGTGCTGCCGGCGGGCACGGTCTCCTGGGCCATGACCAGGGAACCGGGGCCCACGGTGGCGCCGGCCTCCACGGTGCTGCCGGGCAGCACGAAGCTGTTGGGCCCCAGGGTGGAGCCCGCCTCCATCGAGACCGGCTGCAGCCGCATGATGCGGTCGTGGAACAGGTGGGTCTGGAGCACGGTGCCGCGGTTGACGGACACCCCGCGGCCCAGGTGCACGAGGTCGAACTCGGGCAGCCACCAGGTCTCGCACCACACGCCGGGCTCGATCTTCGCGCCCATGAGCCGGGCCCAGGCATTGAACACCGGGGAGCCGACGGCCAGCCGGATCAGCCCGGGCACGGCCAGGGACTCCGCGAAGGTGTCGGCGAGCTCGTTGCGCCACACGAAGGAGCTGAACAGCGGGCGCTCGCCCTCGCGGAAGCGGCCCATGAGGGCCCACTTCACCAGCACGGGGACCAGGGCGGCGAGCACACCGGCGGCGAGCACCACGGGCGTGGCCCACAGCAGCGCCGAGACGATGCCGTCCAGGCCGCCCCCGGCCCGCATGTAGACCGTGGTGAGCACGTAGACGATCGCCAGGTCGATCCACGCGGTGACCATGAACGGCACGGCGCGCAGGGACTCGACGAGCGTGCGGGCCACGACCAGCCGGCGGCGGGGCCGGTAGGTGACGGCCTCGTCCGCCGCGTCGCTGACGCGGCTGATCGGCTCGGGCATCCGGCCCAGCCAGGACGTGCCGGGCTCGGCCGCCTCCGGGGCGGAGGAGAGCACGGCGACCAGCGAGTCCGCGGGGACGTCCCGGTCCGGGCCCACGATCGCGGAATTGCCCACGAAGGAACGCTCCCCCACGGTCGAGGGGCCCACGTGGATCCAGCCGAAGCCCACGCGGGAGGAGCTGACCATCGAGTGGTCGGCCATGAAGGAGCCGGACTCGAAGGTGGTGAGGTGCGGCAGGGTCTCCACGGTGGAGATCTCCACCTGCTCGCCCACCCGGGCGCCGAGCAGGCGCAGGAAGAACGGGGTGGCGATCGAGGCGTAGACCGGGTAGGTCGAGACGAGGCTCTTCTGCAGCAGTACGCCGGTGAGCCAGACGGCCCAGCCCACGGTCCCGTCCGCCGGGTGGTGGCCCGGGCGGATCAGCAGGGACAGGGCGCGCACGACCAGCACGAGCATCGCGAGGTAGACGAGCACGGTGAGCACCGCGAAGACGGGCACCCACAGGGCCAGCACGGGGAAGACCAGTTCGTAGAACTCGATCCCGCGGACCTGGGTGTAGACGATCAGGGCGCCGGGGACCACGGCCAGCACGGGCAGGAGCCCCACGGTGCCGAGGCCCAGCGCGTACAGCAGGCCGGTCAGGAACCGGTTGCCGCGGCCCGGGGCCCACTCGAGCCAGGACTGCCCGGCGGGGCCGAGGTCCACGAGCGGGGACCCGCCCTGCAGGCGCCCGGCGGGGACGGTGCCGGTGACGTGGGAGCCGGGGTCGACCTCCGCGCCGGCCTCGACCACCGCGCCCGGGCTCAGGAGCGTGCGGGTGCCGACCCGGGCGTTCTCGCCCACGGTCACGCCGTCCAGGTGCAGGACGTCGCCCTCGAGCCAGTAGCCGGAGAGGTCCACTTCGTGCTCGATCGCCGCGCCGTCGCCGATCCGGGCCATGCCGCTCACGGGCGGCATCGTGTCGAGGTGGGCGTGGCGGCCCACGCGGTTGCCGAGCAGCCGGAAGAACAGCACCATCACGGGGGTGCCCATGAGGGGCTCGAACTTGTTGAAGATCAGGATCCGCTCGGCCATCCAGACCCGCAGGTGGGTCCAGGAGCCGCGGGGGTGGGCGCCGGGGCGCAGCCGGAACGTGAGCAGCCGGATGAACAGCGCGGTGAGCACCAGCCGGCCGGGCAGGGCGAAGAGCACCAGCCAGGCGAGCACCAGCGGCAGCAGCGGCGGGTTGGGCACCCAGGCCGCGCCCAGCACGTTGAACAGCAGCCAGACGACGATCGCGGCGCCGGCCACGTAGCGCAGCCCGGAGACGGCGTAGAGGGCCGCGAGGAAGGGGACCTGCACGAGGCCGTTCCAGCGCGGGACGTCCGTCACCGTCCGGGCGCGCGCGGCGTCCCGGGCGACGACGTCGACCCGGGCCAGCGTGGTCAGGTACGCGTGCATCCCGGCGAGGGTGGGATTGCGGTAGATCTCGGCGATCTCGGCGTCCGGGTAGGTGCGCCGGATCTCGGAGACCAGCTTGGCGACCGCCACGGAGGTGCCGCCGAGGGCGAAGAAGTCGCTGTCCTCGTCGACGGGCAGCGGGCCCAGCTGGTCCGCCCACAGGGCGGCGAGCCACTCGAGCTCGGCGTCGATCCGCGACTCCTCCGCGGCGGCGCCGGCGGAGGGCAGCGGCCAGGGCAGCGCCTTGCGGTCCACCTTGCCGGAGGTCTTCAGCGGCAGCTCGTCCATCAGGGTCAGGGCGGGCACCATCTGGCCGGGCAGGCGGTCGGCCAGCAGGCGGCGGGCCGTGCCGAGGTCCACCGAGCCGGGGGCCTCGGCCACGAGGTAGCCCACGAGGACCTGGTTGCCGGCGGGGGTGGTGTGCACGGCGGCGGCGCCGGCCTGCACCCCGGGCAGCCGGGACATCTGCTCGTCGATCTCGCCCATCTCCACGCGCCGGCCGGAGATCTTGACCTGGTCGTCGGCGCGGCCCACGAAGACGATGCCCTCGGGGTCGGCGCGCACGAGGTCGCCGGAGCGGTAGGCCCGCTCCCAGCCCAGGGAGTCCATGGGCGCGAACTTCTCGGCGTCCTTGGCGGGGTCCAGGTAGCGGCCCAGGCCCACGCCGCCGATGATCAGCTCGCCCTCCTCGCCCCAGCGCACGGGGTTGCCGGAGGTGTCGACGACGGCCAGCTCCCAGCCGGGCAGCGGCAGGCCGATGCGCACGGGCGGCTCGCCGGTGAGCACGGCGCCGGTCGCGATGACCGTGGCCTCGGTGGGCCCGTAGGTGTTCCAGACCTCGCGGCCGGGGTGCACCAGGCGGGCGGCGAGCTCGTTGGGGCACGCCTCCCCGCCGAAGATCAGCAGGCGGATGCGGTTCAGCGCCTCGGCCGGCCACATCGAGGCGAGCGTGGGCACCGTGGAGACGGCGGTGATGGCCCGCTCCACGAGCCACGGTCCCAGGTCGGTGCCCGAGCGCACGACGCTGCGCGGGGCCGGGACCAGGGCGGCGCCGGAGCGCCAGGCCAGCCACATCTCCTCGCAGGAGGCGTCGAAGGCCACCGAGAGCCCGGCCATCACGCGGTCGCCGGGGCCCAGGGGACGGCGGGGCAGGTACAGCTCGGCCTCGGCGTCCACGAGGGCGGCGGCGGAGCGGTGGCTGATCGCCACGCCCTTGGGCTTGCCGGTGGACCCGGAGGTGAAGATGATCCAGGCGTCGTCGCCCGTGCCGGGCTGACGGCAGTCCGCGGCCGGCCGGACCTCGCCGCGGGTCCGCAGGGCCAGGCCCGCGCCGTAGACGGCGCACACCCCGGCCTCCTCCCAGACCGTGCTCGCGCGCTCGTCGGGGTCGTCGAAGTCGACCGGGACGTAGGCGGCGCCGGCGAAGATCGTGCCGAGGACGGCCACGTAGAGGTCCACGGTCCCGGAGGGGACCCGGATGCCCACCCGGTCGCCGCGGCCGATGTCGAGGTCCCACAGGCGCTGGGCCTGGGCCTCGACGCGCTCCAGGAACTCGGCGTAGCTGAGCACGGTGGTCCCGTCGTCGACGGCCACCGCGTCCGGGTGGCGCGAGACGGTGTCCATGACGATGTCCACCAGGGTGCGCGGCGCCGGCGCGGAGTCGACCGGGAAGACCGCCCGCCCCGGGACCTGCGGCAGGGACTGCGTGTGCAGCGCCCGGTCCAGGACGTCGCCGTCCTCCACCTGGTCCTGCTCACGCTCCTGGTCGGCGTACCGGTCCTCGAGCAGGTGCCGTCCGCCTCCGTGGCGGGTCGAGCCGCTGCGCATGGTTGGGCGCACTGTCATTGATTCCCCCATCGACGTGTCCGTCGCTGCGGATCTGCACAGCGGCGGTGCCGGCGGGAGAGAACGGTCCAGGGACCGGTCGGACCGGTCGGAAGGCTCCCGGAGGCACGCGCGGATCAGCGCGGTGCCGTGAGTGAGTGTGCGGCTCGGATGCCCCCGCATCGGCCTTCCCCCTGGAACCGGCTCCCCTGCCAGCTCTACTTACTGCACCGTACGGTCGGTTCCGTTGCATGTGCAAGCCGGGAGGCCGCGGTGGGCCCGTCCCCGGGCGGCAGGTGCCCCCGGACATCCGCGCGGATCCGCGGATGCGGTCCTGACCAGGGACGACGACGAGAGGTTGGTCACGCCCCGCCCCCGGCGGCTCCCGCGGGGTCGGTGGCGCCGGATGTGCTCCGGCACCCTGTGGGCTCTTCCGCGGACACCCCGGTCCGCCCGCGGCGCGGTCCCCGTCCCGGTGACCGGCCCCGAGCGCTCCCCGGTGCGGCCCTGCGCAGGCACCCCGGGTCCTGCCGTGGCTCGGCCCCTACCCGGCACGCTCCCCGGTGCGGCCCGCCGTGCGTTCCCCGGTCGGTTCGCCGGTGAGCTCCGTCCCCGGCGCCGCCGGGGACTCCGCGGCGGTCAGCGCCGCCTCGAGCACCCGCGCCTCGGGCAGCTCGAAGTGGTCCACGCCCTCGCGGTAGCGCACGCTGGTCCGCTCGTAGCCGGCGTCCTCGTACCAGGCGTGCCCGGCCGCGGCCGCGGAGAGGGCGTCGAACGGCGCCCACGGGTCGGTGCCGTCGTCCTCGAGCCCCACGTCCCAGTGCAGGACCAGCCGCTCGAGCTGCTCCGCCGTCGGCTCCGACTCCCCGGAGGACGGCGCCCCGCCGCCGCCGGAGAGCACCGCGCCCCCGCCCTGCAGGAAGTACGCGCGGTCGGCGAGCAGCTCGTAGCTGATGAACTCGGCGCCGCCGGAGTAGCCGTGCAGCCAGGTGCGGGAGCGGTCGAGGTCGTACTCGGCGAAGATCTCCTGCTCGGCCAGGGCCAGGAACCACTCGGCGTTGCCGTCGAGGTCCTCCCACCACGTGGCCTCGCCCTGCCGGTCCGGGGTGCGGGGCACCACGAGGATCGCGTTGTGCGAGCGCGCGACCTCCGCGAGGCACGAGACCTTGTGCTCGGGATGGACGTACTCGTAGGCCCCGTCCCCGTGCAGCCGGAAGACGACGCCGACCGGCTCGCTCCAGTCGATGCCGTCGGCGAAGACGTGGTAGCTGCTGGTGGTGCCCCCGTGCTCGAAGACGACGTCGAGCCGGTCGGAGGGTCCCTCCGCCCAGCGGTGGCCGCCGGAGAGCACCGGGCCGGTGTGCAGAGGGCTGGTGCCCCCGCGCGGGGCGATACTCAGGCCCTCGAGCCCGTAGGGGGCGCACGAGACCTGGTCCCCGGACTCCTGGTCGGGCTGCCACACCCAGCGGCCGGCGAGCACCGCGGCGAGCAGGAGCAGCAGGACCCCCGTGAGAACGACCACATCGACGGCCCGGCCGGAGCCGCGGCGCGGTGCGCTCTCCCCCGGTCCCGTCTGCGTTTTCACCCGTCCATCCTAGGGTGCGCGGCCGGCGCCGGCCCGCCGCCGATTTTCGGGTCAGCTCCCGCTCCCCCATAATCGGCCAGGACCGTTCGGGGGGACGGCGCCCCCCACTTCCTCCTTCCGTGGTCCGTCCACCCACCAGAGGAGAAGATTCCGCGTGAGCATCACCGCACGCCCTCGGGCCGAGCAGAGCGCCCCTGAGATCCAGGAGCAGCCGCCGGCCCAGGACAGGCTGCGCCGCAGCCTCAAACCGCGCCACCTGACGATGATCGCGATGGGCGGGGCCATCGGCACCGGCCTGTTCGTGGCCTCGGGCAACACCAT